>CAZXAO010000014.1:0-18700 GCA_964638465.1 uncultured bacterium
GGGTGGACCTCGCCGAAGCCGATGGTGGTGAGGGTGATGACGGTCATGTAGAGGGCGTCCAGGAGGGACCAGCCCTCCAGGAGGACATAGCCTACGGTGCCCACCAGGATCCAGAGGGCAAACAGGGCGGCGCCGATGGCCGCCTGGGGACCGCGGCGGTGCAGGGCCCGACCGATCTGGCGGCGTCGTTCGGGTGAGATCCCCAGGGGCATAGGGCTGGATTTTACGGGTTCGGGAGCGGATTTCAGGCGTCCATACCGGGTTTCCTGGAGTAGACTGGTCAAGCATTGACACTTAGGCAGGTATCCGGTATACTATGGACACCCTATGGCCCTCCTTACCCCCTTCCCCCTTCAGGGCGGCACCGCCGCCCTGAAGTTTTTTCTGGGGGCTGCACTTCAAGAACCAGGAGCCTAAGGATAGGGATCCTTACCACGCCGGGAGATGAGCAGGATGTACACCTGGGATCCGGAAACCTTGAAAAACAACTGATAGTTCTTCCCTATGCGACGCCGATAGATGCCTTTCCACCGTTTGCCCTTCAGAGCCTTCACATCCCCGGCGAAGGGGTGGGTTCTCATGATCTCCAGAACCCGTGCCACGGCTTTCTGGATTTCCGGTGGAAGTGACCTGAGGTCTTTCTCCGCCTCCCGACTCAACAGAAGGGTCCACTTACGGGTTAAAGGGCGAGATCTGTTTTGATCTTTTCCCAAGGAACCACATCCCCCGCCTGAATCTGCTGCAAAGCCTTCTGGAGACGTTCCTCTTCCTGTTCATCCAAAAGGTCCTCTGGGCTTCGTTGTGGGATGAGGATCAGAAACCGGTCCCTTAGACGAACCTCAACCCAGTCCCCTTCCTTTAGCCCCAGATCTTCAAAGATTTTCTTGGGGAGGGTGATTCTGCGATGTGACTGGATTTTTACTCGGGACATGCGGCACCTCCAGTACCCTCATTATATCCGGGAAGGGTCAGGCAAGCCACTCCAGGTCCACCCGGCTGGTGGCCGCCTGGTAAGCAAAGTGGAGCCGGAACCGGTCGCCGGCCCGATAGGTGAACACCAGGGGCCAGTTGGGGCACTCCACAGCCCGGCAAAGAGGCCGTTCCTCGTGTTCCACCACCAGCCGGAGCACCACCAGGTCGCCCTCCTGGCCCGAAAGGTCGGCGATTCCGCACCGGAACCCCCGGGGCCATCGCCAGGTGCACAGGGTACCCAGGGGCCGAAAGGGCACCTCGGGCACGAGGTCTGCCACCAGGGCCCCCTCCAGAAGGGGCAGGATCTGCGGCTGCACCACGGGATCCTGGAGGGCCCGGCTCTCCAGGAGGCCGTACTCCAGCCGGCCGCCGTTGGGAAAGACCCGGTCCGGCGAGAACCGGAGGTGTTCCAGGGCTCCGAGGGCTTCGTCGTAGAGCAGGGGGCCATAGAGTTCCTGCACCAGAAGGTCCACGGGCTCCGGGGGCTCTACGGTTTCTACGAGGCCACAGAGCACCTGAACCCGGGGATGGCGGTGGAAGCGCTCCTGCAGGTACCTGCAGGCCAGGGGGTTTTCCTCCACGGCATACACCCGCTGCGCCCGGCGGGCCAGGTAGGTGGTGAGGCGACCCAGGCCGGCGCCCGCCTCCAGCACTGTCCAGTGGGGGTGCACCAGGGTGCGGAGCCCCCGCTGGAGCCGGCGGAGCCGCACCCGGTCCTCGTAGATGCTGAGGATGCTCAGGAAGGCGTCCAGGTCCAGAAAGCGATCCTCGGGCAGGTCGTTCAGGATCTCCACGGCTCACGCGGGCAGGTACAGGCCCCCGTTGACATCCACGATGGCCCCGTTGATGGTCTGGTTCTCCGGCCAGGCCAGGAAGGCCACCACCCGGGCGATGTCCTCAGGTTCCGAGACCCGGCGCACGGGGATCTGGGCGCGGATCTCGGCCTCGCGTTCCTCCAGGGTCTGGCGGGTCATGTCCGTGCGGGTGTATCCCGGGGCCACGGTGTTCACCGTGATGCCCAGGGGGCCCAGGATCAGGGCCATGGACCGGGCGAGGCCGAGGATACCGCTTTTGGCCGCTGCATAGTGGGCTCCGTGGACGCTGCCGATGCGGGCCCGCAGGGAGCCGATGTGGATGATGCGGCCGAAGTGCCGGCGGGCCATATCCCGGGCCGCCAGCTGGCTCACGAAGAATACATGGCTCAAGTTCGCCCGGAGCATCTCGTCCCACTCCTCGGGGGTGATCTCAAAGAAGTCGCGGTGCCGGGAGACGCCGGCGTTGTTCACCAGGATGTCCACCCGACCGAAGACCTCCAGCGTGGTCTCCACGAGTCGCCGGCATCCCTTGTAGGTCCGGAGGTCGGCCTGGACCACGGTGCTCCGCCGGCCCAGGGCCTGGATCTCGCGGGCCACCTGGCGCGCTTCTGCTTCTCGCTGGTGATAGTGCACCACGACCCCGGCCCCCTGCCGGGCGAGTTCCAGGGCCGTGGCCCGACCGATCCCGCGCGAGGAACCGGTGACAAGGGCCACCAATCCCTTGAGTCTTTCGTCCTTCATGGCCCTCTTAGGGTACAGGACCCGCGGCCCCGGGCCAAAGACGCCGGCTTTTCCTCTACAATGGAGGGAACATGTGGTCGCACAACCTGGAAGAGAACCTGCGGCGGATCCAGGACCGGATCGCCGAGGCCTGTTTTCGGGTGGGCCGGGATCCTTCGGAGGTGGAGATCCTGGGAGCCACCAAGGGAGTGCCCCCGGAGCGGATCCAGGCGGCGGCCCGGCTGGGCCTTCAGCGGTTCGGTGAGAACCGGGTCCAGGAGGCTCGCCAGAAGATCCCCCGGCTTTCCCCCCTGAACCTGCGGTGGCACATGATCGGTCACCTGCAGACCAACAAAGTGAAGTACGCCGTGCGGCTCTTTCAGGTGGTGGAATCCGTAGATCGCCGGGAACTGGTGGAAGCCCTGGAGCGACGCCTGGCCCGCGAGGACAAAACTCTGACGGTGCTCCTGGAGGTGAACACCTCCGGGGAAGCCAGCAAGTACGGATTGCCCCCGGACCCCGATGCCGTGCTCGCCCTGGCGGAGTTCCTGCTGGAGCACGCCCCCCATCTGCGCCTGGAGGGCCTCATGACCCTGGGGCCGTACCCGCCGGAGGAACTTCGCTCCCGCCAGGCCTTCGCCCGGCTTCGGAACCTGCGGGACCTGCTGGAACAACGGCTCCAGCACTCCCTGCCCGTGCTTTCTATGGGCATGTCTGAGGACTTCGTTTTCGCCATCCTGGAGGGCGCCACCCGGATCCGGCTGGGCCGGGCCCTGTTCGGGCCCAGGGAACCATGAGGAACAGACCGGCCCGGAATCCAGGAGGGAAGGGGAACGAACCCCGGTGGGGTCGTCGCACGCGGCTCCTTCGGCTGGAGCCCCTGAGCCTTCAGGCGTGGCGGGCCGCCGTGGCGCCGATCCGGCCGCTTCCTTTCTTCTACCTGCCCGAAGCGTACCAGGCCCAGGAGGTGCTGCATCCCACCTATCAGTCCCGGGCCCTGCGGGTGGAGACCCCTGAGGGTGCCTATCTCTTTCCCCTGCTGGAGAGCCGGCGGGGTGGCTTCCGCTGGCTCTACTCCGGACCGGACGGCGTCTACGGGGGGCTGTTGCCCCTGGCCGGTGCCCCTCCGGCCTCCAGAGCCCTGTATCAGGCCCTGCTGGACCGGCTCCTGGGACTCCGCACGCCCTGCGCCTACCTCACCCTTCCGGCCCTTTCGCCGCTGGGCCTGGCACCCCTGGGAAGGGCGGAGGATCAGACCTTTCGGCTCCGGCCCGGGGCCGGCTTTGAGCACTTCTTTCACCAGATCCTCCCCTCCAAACGGCGGAACATCTACCGTCGGGGGCTCCGTGCCGGCCTGGAGGCCCGGTGGGGGGCCGAGCACCTGGCCGGTTTTCTGGCCCTCTACCGGCAGAAGCAGTGGGTGCGGGTGTACCCCGAGGCCTACTGGCGGGCGCTCCTGGCCACGGGTCGTGCCCACCTGTGGGTGGCCCTCCGCCAGGGAGAGCCCCTGGCCGCCCTCTGGCTCCTGGAGGGCCAGGAGGAGCTCTTCTACTTCCTGGGCGTCCAGGCCCCGGAGGCGGCCCGGCTGTCGCCCCTCACCTTCCTGCTGGTGGAGGCGTTGCGGCACCATATGGCCCGCGGGGCCGTTCAGGTCCTGGACCTGGGGACCAGTATGGGCATGGAAGGGGTGGAGCACTTCAAGCGGAGTTTCGGGGCCGAGCCGGTGCCCGTAGAGCACCGCACCTGGTGCCGACTGCCCCTGGTGGATCGTCTCCGGCGTCTGTGGCCGCGTTGAGCGTTATGATGTAGAATTCTTGGGCTATGCGAAAACGCCTCGCCCTCGGGCTCGTGGCCCTGTTTTCCCTTCTCTGGTTTCCCCGGCACGCTCAGGCCGTGAGCATCGGCTATGTGCACCTGGAACGGGTCCTGCAGGAATACCGCGACCTGCAGGATGCCAAACGCGAACTCCAGCGTTTCATCCGGGAGATGGAGCACACCCGGGATAGCCTGCGGGCCCTGGTGGATTCGGCCCGGGCTCGCCTGGAACGCGAACGGGTGATGCTCACCGACGAAGAAAAGATCCTTCGGGAGCGCGAGATCCAGCAGTACGAACAGGCTTACCAGACCTACTGGCGTCAGGTGTGGGGTAAAAACGGCCGGATTGAGCAGAAGACCCGGGAACTCCTGGATCCCCTCATCCAGAAGGTGCACGAGACCATTTACAAGATCGCCCAGGAGAACGGCTATGACCTGGTGCTGGACCTTTCATCGGACGCCGTGCTGTATGCCTCCGGGGAGAACGACTTTACCGAGGAGGTCATCGCCGAACTCAACAAGGAGTATGTGGCGGCCGAAGCCCCGGGATCCCTGATCAAGGCCCGCCTGGCCGTGTTTCCGCTCAAGGAGGAGGACCAACAGGTGGCCGCCCGGAACCTGGGGACCAAACTGGCCGATTACCTGCGCCAGGGGTTCCAGAGTTCCCCCCGCTTTGAGGTCCTCCCCCAGGGTCAGGTGAGGGCCGAGGTGAACCGGCGCAACCTGGACCTCATGACTCTGCAGGAAAACGACTGCTACCAGATGGCCCTGGCCCTCCAGGCGGATGTGTACACCTACGGCACCGTGGCCCATAAGGCAGGCGACCAGGTGGAGTTCGTGGTCCGCCTCTACTCCACCCTGGACCACCGGATGATCGCCGAACAACGGACCACCTCGGTGGATCGGGACGCTGATCTCGCCATCGCCGCCCGGAACCTGGCCCTGCAGCTGGCCACCCAGTACCAGCCCTGACCACGATGATCCTGGTGATCCAGCGGGTCCAGCGCGCCCGGGTGGTGCATCGGGAAACCGGAGCGACCCGGGCCATTGGCCCAGGCCTCCTGGTGCTCGTGGGCTTTGAACGGGGCGATACCCCGGCGCCCTTCCCCAAGGTGGTGCGGAAGGTGTTCCACCTGCGGGTGTTTGAGGACGAACAGGGCAAACTGAACCGCTCCCCTGTGGACCTGGGGTACCAGGTGCTCTGGGTGTCCAACTTCACGCTGGCCGGCTCCCTGGACCGGGGACGCCGACCCGATTTCTTCCGGGCGATGCCCTTTGACGAGGCCCGGACCCTGTTTGAAGCCCTGCTTCAGGAGGTGCAGCACCAGGGATTTCCCGTGGTGGCGGGCTTCTACGGCGCCCCCATGGCCATTGAGCTGGTGAACGATGGCCCCGTGACCCTGGTGTGGCACCTGCCGCCCGGGAAATGACCTTCCCTGACCATGGCCAGGATCCTGTACCTCACCCACCAGTTGCCCGGCCCCTACGGCGGTGGCGTCAGCGTGGCCTACGGCACCCTTCGGGCCCTCGCCCGGGCCGGATGGTCCCTCCGGTTGTTGAGCTTCGTGGATCAGGAGCGTCCCACCGGGATCCCACCGGAATTTCAGGAGATCCTGGAGGGCGTGGACCTCGTACCCCTCTCGTACCGGAACACCCCGACGAATTACCTGCGCAGCCTCTTCTCCGGGGTTCCCTTTACCACCCAGAAGTACCGCCATCGGGCCTTCGCCCGGCGGCTGTTTCAGCTTCTCTCCGGAGATCCCCCGGACCTGGTGTTCTGCGATCACACCCACACGGGGGTGTATGGGGAGGTGATCCGGCGGCAGGTCCGGATCCCGGTGGTGCTGAGGGCCCACAACGCCGAACACCGTTTGTGGCTGCAGTACAGCCGGCTGGCCCCCTCGCCATGGAAACGCTGGGCCCTGCGGCTCCAGGCCGGCAGGGTGTATCGGTACGAAAGTCGGGTGTACACCCGGGTGAACCGCGTGATCTTCCTGAGCGAGCGGGATCGGCAGGCCTTTGATGGGGTGCGGGCGGAGGTGGTGCCTCCGGGTGTGGACCTGGCGTACTTCACCCCCCAGGAGGTCTCGCCGGACCGGAAGAACCTCATCTTTCTGGGGTCGTTGAACTGGATCCCGAACCTGGATGGCCTCCGATGGTTCCTGGGGGAGGTATGGCCCCGGGTCCGGTCCGCCCTTCCCGGGGTTCGCCTCTGGATCGTGGGCAAGGAGCCGCCACCAGGGCTGGGCGGCCCCGGCGTGGAGGTCACCGGATTCGTGCCCGATGTGCGGCCCTATGTCCGCAAAGGCGGCCTGATGGTGGTCCCCCTCAGGATGGGCACCGGCGTGCAGATCAAGATCCTGGAGGCCCTGGCCATGGGGATTCCGGTGGTGACCTCGGAGGTGGGCGCCGGGGGGCTGCCCCATCTCCGGCCGGCCCTGGCCGTGGCCCGGTCCCCCGAAGAGTGGGTCCAGAGGATCCAGGAGCTCCTGGATTCGCCGGAGCGGTATCATCGCCTTCGCCAGGAAGGACTCCAGCGGGTCCGACGGTATCACACCTGGGACCGGGTGGGCCAGCGGCTCTCCCGGATCCTGGAACACCTCAGGACAGGGGGATGAGGGGATGGACTACCTGTACTTCCTGGTCTCCCCGCTGATAGATACGGCCCCGATGGAGGCCATGCGGTACTTCTTCAGCATCGTGGTCCCGGCCACCTTTGCGGTGCTGCTGACGGCGGGGTTTCTCCTGGATGAACTGCGACGGCGCCGGGGCGTGGTGCGTCTGGAGATCTCCGAGGTGTGGTTCCTTCTGTTTTTCGTGTACATGCTGGTGGCGGGGATCCTCCTGTCCCTCCCTCTGGTGGAACGGTCGGTGCAGGGCGAGCACGGGCTCATCAAGAGTGTGAAGCAGAGCATCGTGATCGGGCTCGCCGTGGCCTTTTACTTTGCCACCCGCAGGATTGCCCTCAGGGTGTCGCCGGAGCGGCTCCATCGGGCCCTGGGATACACTCTGCTTTTTCTGACGCTCTATGGCCTCCTGGAGTACCTCAAGTATGTGGTGGGGATCTCCGGAGCCCTGCCCGTGGAGCCCCTGTTCCACCCCCTGAAGCCGGAGAGCAATTACGGACTCTTTGACCAGCGTCTGCGGCTGACGACCCCGGAGCCCTCCATGGGGGCCCCCTATCTCGTGATCTATGGCATCCTGTACCTTTACCTGCTCCTGGGGCGGCGCCGGAGGCCTGTGGGATCCTGGCTCCTTTTGGCAGGAGTGCTCTTCGTGTTCCTGGTCATGGGGTCCAAGGGGGCCCTCCTGGGGCTCTTCCTGGCCCTGTTTCTGGGCCTCTGGTTCG
This sequence comes from uncultured bacterium, assembly GCA_964638465.1. Lineage (GTDB taxonomy): Bacteria > Hydrothermota > Hydrothermia > WGAB01 > WGAB01 > WGAB01. Next base: position 7,672 of record CAZXAO010000014.1, read on the forward strand.
TGGCGTTCCTGGCACCCCGGCGGGGGCGACGGGGCCGGCTCCTGCTCCTGGGGCTCCTGGCCTTTGTGCTGATGCTCTCCCTGGGCCTCGTGTCCCGGACCGGCCAGTACCTCCTGCAGTTGCAGCTTTACGAGAACACGGTACTCACCCGCGTCGTAGAGATGACGGTGGGGATCCGGCTGTTCCTGGACCATCCCATCTGGGGCATCGGCAGCGGCAACCTGGTGTTCTACTTCCACGACTACCTGAACCGGGTGGGATGGATCAGCCAGGAACTCTACTGGATCCTGAAGGGCTCCGCCACGGATGTGGCCCTGGGGTACAAAAACCTTCTGATCGCTGTGCTGGCCGATGGAGGGGTGCTGGGGCTGGTGTTGTTCTCCGGGTTCCTGCTGCGGGTGTTTGGCTGGATTCGTCGGGCCCTGCGGGTCCAGGCCCGTAGTTTCCTTCTTCTGGTGGTGTTCCTCTTCATTCTGGCCACCATGATGTACACCGACGGCTATAACCGGGTGTACTGGTGGATTGGCCTGGGCCTGATCCAGGCCCTGACCCAGCGCTCCCTTCAGGAGGCCAGAGCATGAGACGCCTGGCCCGGGATGTGGCCACCCTGGTGTTCTCCCAGTCCTACACCCGTCTGGTCCGGCTGGTCTTCTTTGTGCTCATCAGCCGGGTGCTGGGGCCCTCCGAGCTGGGCATGTATGCGGCCATCGTGGCCTATGTGCGGATCGTCTGGCCCCTGACCCCTCTGGGGCATTCCCACCTCTTTGTCCAGCACCTCTCCACCCGAAAGTCCCTGCCAGACCCCCTGTTCCTCAGCGGGTTTACATATGCGGGGTTGTTGGGCCTGCTGGCGGCGGCCCTCGGCACCCTGGGGTTCCGGACCCTGCTGCATCTCCCCCTTGCCCCCGGGGTCCTGTTCCTCTTCCTGCTGGGGGAGGTCTGGACCTCCGCGCTCCTGGATCTGATCAAGGGCATCTTCCAGGGAAGGGAGCAGTTCTTCCGGGTGGCCGGGGTGATCTACGGCGCCTTTCCCACGCTTCGGCTTCTCGTGGTGCTGGTGCTCTGGCAACTCCGGGGAGGCGGGTTTCACCTGGCCGAGTTGATCCTGGTCCTCGTGCCCGTGCAGGTGCTCTTCGTGGTTCTGGTGCTGGTGCTCTGGGTGCCCCGGGACCTGTTTGTCCTGCGGCTGGCCCTGCGACAGGTCCGGCAGGGGTTTCCCTTTTCCGTGTCCACCATGTCCACGGAGATCTACGGCAATGTGGACAAGGTGATGCTGGCGTCCTTTGCGGCCCACGCCGTGGTGGGGGTGTATACCGTGGCGTACCGTCTGGTCCAGTACGCCCTCTTTCCCCTCTTCAGTCTCCTGACGGTCACCTATCCCCGCTTTTTCCGGGCGGGTTCCAGGAGCCTGCGGCGGAGTCTGGGCCTGGCCCTCCGCATCCTGCCCCTGGGGGTGCTCTATGCGGTGGCCGTGGTGGGGTCTTTGTGGTTCCTGGGAGGGTGGATCGTTCGCGTGGTGTTTGGTCCGGAGTATCTTTCCAGTGTGGGCCTCTTGAGGGTGCTGAGCCTGACCCTGCTGTTTCAGGCCGTGAACCTGGTGCTGGGCGATGCCCTGACCGGTGCCGGCTACCAGCCCCTGCGAACGACGGCCATCGTGGCCACGGTGCTGCTCAATATCACCCTGAATCTGCTGCTCATCCCGAGGTACCAGGGCTACGGGGCTGCCTGGGCCACGGTCCTGTCCGAGGCGGGGATGTTGGTACTCCTTTTGGGGATCATCGGGTACCTGCTCAGGCCGTCAGCACGAGGAACAGGGTAGGTTCCCGTCCTGCACGCCGCAGAAGGGAAAGGAGGGCCTTGAGGTCCTCCTTGGTGGTGCGGCCGGCCGGGACCAGGATCCAGAACTCCTGGTCCGGGGCCAGGCCGGAGAGCAGTTGGGGCAGGGCCTCGGGCAGGGGGCCGGCCGAGGACCATCCTGCGGCTTCAGAAGAAGCCAGGGCGTTGAGCTGCTGCAGGAGGGTATCCAGGAGGCCCTTGGGGGTTCCCGGGAACCAGGCCAGGACCCCGGGCTTCCCCGAGGCGGCCGCCCGAAGGGCGGGATATCGCAGATGCTTCAGGTCCTCGGGGCTGCGATAGGACTGGCAGGGCCGGTCGCCCACGGCGAGTCGCAGGTCCCAGCAGTCGTCAATGCGGGCCTTGCGCACCTCCCGCAGGCCGAAGAACCCCGTGAGCAGGACCCCCGCCAGGAACAGGGTGACGAGCACATTCAGGGTGGTTTTGGGGCTGGCCTTCTTGTGGGGCGGATAGGGAGGGTCCAGAACCCTCAAAAAGGGCTTGATGGGGCTGATCTTGAGGGTGTCGTTCAGTTGTTCCGTCACCCGGAGGATCTCCTCCACCACCCGGGCCGCCAGCCGGGGGTCCCGTTCCCGGAACTTCACCAGGATGGTCCCCAGGGTGATGTCGCTTTCCACCTTGAGGCGATCCTGGGCGCGCTTCAGGAGCTCCTGGCGAACCGTGTCCTCCCATAGGGTATCCAGCCGCAGGTTCTGGATCACGGACCAGCACACGCGGTCACTCTGGAGCAGGGCCATCATCACCTCGGCCGAGGTTCCCCCACCGGTCAGGCCGGGCACCAGGCTCTTGATCCAGCCGCCTCCGGAGAGCAGGTCCTCCGCCGGGGGAAGGAGCACGGCCCGGGCCTCGTACTTCTTGGGGAGGACGAAGAGGGAGAGCAGGCCCACCAGGACCCCCAGGGCCAGACTGTAGCCGAGGATCTGCCGCAGGTGCTTGCGAACCAGGGCCCACAGGAGGGCCAGGTTCAATCCCACCTCTTCGGCCCTGTCTGGAACTTCAGGAAGCGGGGTCATAGCCATAGACCTTCAGCCAGGATCCAGCGGTTTCATAAAACAGCGTTTGGAGTTCTTCGTCCAGATAGTTCTGCCATTGACGCACTGCACCTTTACGAAAAGTGGGACTCTTGGAGAAGAACATTCGTCGTGCGATGGACTCCAGCAGAGCATGCGATACAGAGATGCCAAGGTATTCAAACAGATCTCGGAGTGTGCGGACCTGGGTCTCCGGGTCTCCTCCACCCTGAGGACCGACCAGGTGCTCAAAGCGGACCACCAGAGCGTTCCCCTGAAGCCAACCTGAGAATCTGCGGAGTTTTTCCTCAATGGACGGATAGTTCAAGGGGGGATACCCCAGAATGGCCAGGCGCAGTTGATCCTTCAGGGTTTTTTGTTGGCGGAAGAAGTCGTGTAGGGGGTGTTCCTTCCATCGGAGGATGAAAAAGGTATCCGACACCACAATGTCCCTCGGATCCCGAACCACGAAAACCGTGGGAATCCCCATCCTTTGTAGGATTTTCTCCCTTTCCGGGGAGTGATACAGGTGGGCCAGAAGAAACTCTCCAGGTTTTAAAGAGGCCAGAAGGGCTTCCAGGCCTCCGAGGCGTTCCAGGTTTTCGTCTGTGACCTTGGGGAGCATTTTCCGGTACAGGCGGGGATGTAAGACCAGAGCACGCTCCACCAGATGGGTGCCCGCTTTGGGAATGCTGGTCACGAACACTGAGGGCAGGCCCGCATTCGTTAAGCGTGCCCAGATCTTCCAGGGGGTCCATCCAAACCGCTGAAAGTCCCAGATCTTCGGGGGAAAATGCTGTTGGAGAACACGCACGCCGCAATTATAGATGAGGCCCCAGAGGGGGTCAACAGCGATGTGGGTTGTGAAGGACCGAGCCCCTGTATAGAATTGGGCCATGGCACACTGGGTGCTGGCCCTGGAAACCTCGGGTCCCCTCGGTGGCGTGGCCCTGTGGGAGGCCGAGAGCCACCGCGGCCTGGAGGCCGGATTGAGCCAGCCCTTTCGTCACGCAGAGGATCTCCCGGACCGGATTCAATCCCTCCTGGCAGAGGCAGGCGTGGGATTCTCCCACCTGGCCCTCGTGGCCGTGGTCCGGGGACCCGGCTACTTTACTGCCCTGCGGGTGGGACTCTCCTACGCCAAGGCCCTGTGGCTCGCCCACCGTGTGCCCCTCGTGGCCCCCACCAGCCTGGAGGTGCTGGCCTCCGCTGCTGACCCGGACGCCGACCTGGTGGTGCCCGTGATCAACGCCCAACGGCAGCAGGTGTACTACGCCGTGTATCGGCAGGGCCGGCGGGTGGCCGGCCCTGGGGTGGCGTCCCCCCGGGACCTGGCCGATCGTTACGCCCGGGCACTGTTTCTGGGCCCGGGCCTGGCCCTGTTCTCTGGGGTGTCTCTACAGCATCGGGGCTCCGAAGCCGATCCTGCTCCCCTGGCCGTGGCCCGCCTGGGATGGCAACAGTTTCAGCGTTCCGGCGCGGTGGATGCCATCACCCTGGACCCCCTGTACATCCGGGAACCCGATGCCGTGCGACGCCGCTGATTCCGCACTCAAGATCGTTGATTTCCAGGAGGCCCATCTGCCAGAGATCCTGGCCATTGAACGGGCCTCCTTTCCCCGGCCCTGGAACGCCCGGGCCTTCCTGGCCGAGGCCCGTCATCCCACCGCCCGGATCCGTGTCCTCCTGGGTCCCCGGGGAAGGGTGCTGGGCTACGCGGTGTTCCGACGGTACGACCAGGCCGTGCACCTGCTGAACCTGGCCGTGGCCCCTGCGTGCCGCCGGCAGGGCCTGGGCCGACGGCTCCTGGAGGAGGTGGTCCAGCAGGCCCGGCGGGCCCGGCTTCCCTGGGTGGTGCTGGAGGTGCGGGTGAGCAACCGAGCAGCCCAGCGGTTTTACGAGGCCTTTGGATTCCGCCGGATCCAGCGGCTGCCCGGCTATTACGACGACGAAGACGGCTGGCTGTACCTTTACGAGGTTCCCGCAGCCCACCGGGGCGGGGAGGCGGGAGAGGGGGAACCGGCATAGCGGGCTCCATCGGACGAGACCCGTCGGCAGGTTCCGGTCCCGTGGGTTCCGGCCCGGCCCCTGGATCGTGCGGCAGGTGGGGCGCCGCCTTTTTTATCCGAACTGGAGTTTATTGACCAGTTCTCGCAAGTTGGTTATAATCCGGCCGAGTGTCATGGAGCCCTTTATCGGTCGTCGGCAGGAGGTTCAGCTGGTCGGGAACCTCCTGAAACGAGCCCAATCCCGAGGATTGCAACTGGTGATCCTTACGGGTCCGTCCGGGGTGGGAAAGAGTCGTCTGCTGAGGGAGCTCCAGCACCGTTTCCACCATCGGTCCTTTGCGGTCCGATTTGAAGGCACGCTGGATGCGGATGCGTTTTTCCACCAGCTGGGCCACCACTATCCGGAGTTTCTGGTGCATCTTCCCCGGTACTGTCCGGTGGAGGACCTGCACACGGTGGCCACCCGGTACCCGTTCCTGCAGCCCTACCTGCCTGTGGAGCCCCAGGCCCTTTCCTCGGGTCAGGCGTCCCCTTCGGCCTTGCTCTTTCCGTGTCTCCAGGGCCTCACGGAGGTGCGTCCCCTGCTGCTCCTCGTAGACCAGATCGCCTCCCCGGAGTCCCTTTCCCTGCTCCAGCATCTGTTGCTACAAATGGAAACCCAGGCGGTGGTGGCCATCCTGGTGGCGGATCCAGACGATTGGCAGGCCTGGTCGCCCCTCCAGATGAACCTGGTGCCCTTCACCCTGGAGGAGACCCGGGAGTTCCTGGAGGTCCGGGGAATCCACCTGTCTCCCCAGCAGGTGCAGCACTGGCACACGGTCACCCAGGGTCTCCCCCTGTTCCTGGAACTGGCCCTGAAGGCCTCCTCTCAGGGTCCTCACCAGGGGTTGGTGCCCTGGATTCAACGCCGGTTTCGGCGTTTTCCTGGCGCTGCCCGGCGTCTTTTCGCCCTGCTGGCCCTGCTGCGGACCCCTCTGCCCCGGGAGGCCCTGAGCCGGCTCGTGCCCCCCTCCACCGTGGACCGCGGCTTACCCCCTCTGCTCCGGCAGGGCTTTCTCCGCCTGGAAGAGGGTCAGCTCCAGCCGCCCCACGATACCTTCCTTCGGGCCCTGGAGGGGGAGTTGCAGGGTGAAGAGATACGCACCTGGCTGGAACGGTCCCTCTGGCCCCGCCTGCTCCGCTGGCCCCAGTGGTGGAACCTGCCCTGGTATCGGCTCCCCCTCTCCTGGCAACGGCCTGCCCGTGTATCCCGGGGAGCCTGGGCCCGGTTCCTGATGCAGCAGGCCCGGCAGGCCCAGATCTCCCACGAACCCCAAAGGGCCCTGCACCTGACCCGGACCCTGAACGACGCCCCGGTGCCCCGTGAACTCCAGGATCAGGCCTGGTTCCAGGAGGCCCAGCTCCTGCTCCACCTGGACCCCTCATCTCCCCGATTTTGGGAACTGGTGGATCACCTGCAGGGGCATTCTCCATCGCTGGTTCTCAAACTGCTGGCCATTCATCTGGCGTCCCTGGCCCATCGCCGTCGGTTCTCCGAGGCCCAGGAGGTGGTCCAGGAGATCCAGCGGCGGGCCCGACACCCCTGGCAAGAGCACTACGCCCACCGGCAGGCCCTCAACCTGCGGGCCTTGATGGAAAGGTCCTCCCGGGCCTTCCAGGCACTCCGCAGGTTTATCCAGCAAACCCCCTTTGACGATCAGAAGGTCATGGCCCTTACCACCCTGGTCACCCTGGAGGTGTGTGCGCACCAGGTGGCCCGGGCGCTGGAGGACGCCCGATGGTTCCAGGAGACCTTTCCCCAGCTGCCCCTGGGGCAGCAAACCCTGGCGGTGTTCAGTGTGACCTACAGCCTTGCGGGCCGCTTGCAGGAGGCGCGCCAGCTCTTTCAGCAACTCCAGCGGCGGACCCACTTCACCTACTTCGGGGAGCTCTTTAATGTGCACTATGCCCACCTCTTCCTGCTGGCCACCGAAGGCAACCATGCCCAGTTCCAGTGGGCCTTTCCCCGGTTTCTGGAACAGGCGAAGCGGAGCGGTTCCCCCTCCTATGTCCACTCCCTGGCCCTCGTCGGGCTGGAGTACTTCCGCGAACTGCCCGACCTGGACACTGCCCGGCGGATGCTGGACCTCCTGATGTCCACGGAGCAGGCCTCCTGCTGGCTCCAGGAGGAAGAAGTGTTCCTTCGTCAGGCCTCAGAGGCCTGGATTCGGTGGCATCAGGGGGATCGCCCTGGTGCCCTGAATCTCCTGAAGGCGTTAACCCCCCGGGTTTCCCTGGCATCCCCCGAGGGGCTCTCGGTGTTTTACCGGCTTCAGGGGCTCCACCACTGGGAGCAGGGACGGCGACAACAGGCCCTGAAGATCTGGGACCGTGCCCTGCAGAGGCTGGAAAGCCGGGGGTATCGGATCCACCTGTTGTGGAACTACCGGTTCCTGAGTGAGGTCACGGGGAAACCCCGGTTTCGGCAGGCCTGGCGGAACCTGGCCCTGGAAACGGGCGCCGTGGGCTGGTACGGAAATCCGGAGAGCGTGGTGCACCTGGCCCTGCAGCAGCAGCGGCGGTTCCGGCTGCGGACCCTGGGGGTCCAGGAGATCCAGCGCCCCGGGGTCCCCACCCCCCTCCGGGATAGCGATCTCCGGTATCGTCGGGCCTGGGCCCTTCTGGCCCTGCTCATCGCCCACGCCTCGCCCACGGGCCTGCTCCGTTCCTCCCTGCTGGCCCGGCTCTGGCCAGAGGCCACCTCCAGCAACCCCCTGGACATCGTGGTGAGCCACCTGCGGAAGCACACGGCCCCGGAGTTCCTGATCTCCGAAGGGGGACGGCTTCGTCTGCATCCCCAGCTGGTGGAAGTGGACGCCCTGGAATTCCAGCAGAAGATCCAGGAGGGGCTCACGGGCCAGCCCGAGGAGGACCCCTCCCTGGCCCTGGAACGGGCCGTGGAACTCTACCAGGGCCCTTTCATGCCCCAGGTGGATCACCCGGAGGTGGAACCCTTCCGGCAGTATCTCGCCCGGCTCCATCGGGATGCCCGGATCCGACTGGCCGCCCTGGCCCTGCAGCGATCGGCGCCCGAAGAGGCCTATCGCCACGCCTACCGTCTCCTGATGCACGACCCCTACGACGAGGAGGCCCATCGGCTGGTGATCCTGAGCTTCTGGCTCCAGGGCAACCGGGCTGCTGCCCTGAGGCAGTACGAACGGCTTCACCGGCTTCTGGATCAGGAGTTTGGGGTGGAGCCCTCCCGGGAGATCCAGCAAGTGATCCGTCGGATCCAGGCTGGCGAGCGCCCTCCCCTGCCCTTTTCTCCTTCCTCCCTGGCCTGAAGCGAGTGCTCCCGGTGGGGCTCTCCCGGGGCCTTCAGAGAGGGGCCCCTGCGGCGGGAACCCCCTGCGGAAACGAAACAGCCCCGGCTCAGCCGGGGCTGTCGCGGGAAGGGGTTTCTCCTCCCCATGGGTGTGGGTGATCATGGAGCCCGCTGTTTTGAGGGTCCCCTTCCGGCCACTCCTAACCCTAAGGAGGCTTGTGATGAGGCCGTTGTGGGTCCGATCCGTTTGTCCGCCCCGCCCAGCGGTGTGGGGCGGTGAGGAGGCTATTGTTTCACCACCCGGAGCCGATGGGATCCCACGCTCAGAAAGTACACGCCCGGGGGAACCTCCCGAAGGTCCAGGCGCAGGGGGTTGCCCTCCAGGGTTGTCTGGAGCAGACGACGACCGCTCACCGTCCACACCTCCACCCGGGTGGTGCCGGTGAGGTTCTGGGGCCGGGTGATCCAGAAGAGACCCCAGCCGGGATTGGGGTACACCCGCCAGGCGGGGAGATGGGGCAGGGTATCTCCCTCCTGCACCAGGGTTGGTGTTCCGATCCCGGTCATCCGGAGGGAGCCCATCTGGGCCAGGTGGCCCCGCCATTGCCAGGTTCCGCCGTTCATCTGGGCCAGGGCGCCCGTTTCTGTAAGGGCCAGGAGAACCCCCTGGTCGTCGGCCAGCAGATCCACGGCCCCCACCTGGGACAGGGTGCTCCAGAGGGTCCAGTAGGTGGCATCGGTGGACCGATACATTGCGCCGGTGGAGGTCATCACCTGCAGGGTATCCAGGTCGGAAGCCAGGGCGACCACATCCGAGGCGCCCAGATTGGCCACCCGGGACCAGGTGACCCCCTCGGTGGTGGAGGTGTACACATCGCCGGAGCGGGTCACGGCCACCAGGGGGTCACCGGGGGAGGGAGAACTCTTCCGGAACCGCACGAGGCCCACGAAGTCCGAACCGCCCAGATTGGCCACCAGGCTCAAGGAGGTGATGTCAGAACCCCGGTAGAGGTCTCCATGTTCGGTGAGCAGGAAGAAGTACTGGAGGGAGGTGTCCTGGATCAGATCCACGGCATCGCTCACCGGATACTGGGCCACGGCAGACCAGGTCTGGCCTCCGTCCGAAGAGCGGAGCACGGTGCCCGAACGGGTCAACAGGTACAGGTAGGGATCCAGGAACCGGTAGGCGATGCCGTCGGTGTATCCCACATTGGCCAGGCGTGTCCAGTTGAAGCCGTCCGAGGTGACCCACACCTCCCCCATGGTGGTGTACACCTGGAGGTCTGCCCACAGGGGGAAGGCCAAAAGCCCCAGCAGGACCCACAACTTCCTTTTTTCCATGGTTTCACCTCACCCTTTGAACCCGGGCGTCCCTGCGGTGCCGCCCGTCTATCTTCAGCGCCACCAGGGCACGTCCGGCGTTTTGGTCTCGCAGGGAACCGATCGGTCCCCGAGCCTGCCAGCCCGGTGCACCGGTGCTCCAGAGTTCCATTCCTGGGGCGGAGGAAGGCCGTGGGGAGGGTACCGTTGGATCAGGAGCTCCAGGCCACGGGCCGTATTGGAGGGCGGGAGCCGGAGGCCTGGCACTCCGTAGTCCGGAGACCCGCCCCCTCGGGGAGGGTTGAACGGCTCCTGCAGAGGATCTTCGTTGTGTTTCCATGGTTTCCCCTTGCCTTTGTTTTGCGCCGCCCGGAATCGCCGATGGGTTCACGGCGGCGCGGGGCCTCTTGTCCAGGGGCTCCCGGGGCTAAACTTACGGGGCCCACCTTTCACAATTCCTTTCACGGGCCAAACCCTTGGGGGATCAGCGAATCCGGCTCTGGACTGCGGTGCCCTTTGGACTGCGGTGCCCTGGCCCTTTGGAGTGCGGTGCCCCGGCACCGCTTTGATCCCCCTTTTGGAGTGCGGTGCGCTCGCACCGCTTTAATCCCATCAAAGCGGCGACAGGTCGCCGCACTCCATATGCTCAGGACTGCGGTGTCCGGGCACCGTCGGGGGCGAACCGGGGTGTTTTGGGGATCTTCCCCAAGGCCGGCCGGGCGAGCCGGGTGAAGGTCTGGAAGAACCCGGGGCGATGATGCAGGCCCGGAAGCTGGGTTTACTCCTCGGGTACCCAGAGCACCCGTTGCCAGTTTACCACCCGCCAGACCCGGTGGCGGGTTTCCACCCGATGGCCCTCCTGTTCCAGCCGGGCCCGTTGCCGTTCCTGACCGCCGGGATAGCGGGGGTTCAGGGCACCCCAGGCCTTCAGCGTCCGCCAGTAGGGTGCCAGCCAGCGGCCGGTTTCCGCATACGCCTCCTCGCTGGCCCGGGCCACCAGGTTGACGAAGATCCCGGTGGTCAGGGGACAGGTCAGGGTGGCCCCGTGGCGTCGGGCCAGCACCTCCCGGATTTTCTCCGTGGTGATCAGGCGCCCTTCGGGGACCTGTTGCATCAGTTCCAGCACCTGTGTGGGTGAGGGGATCAGCAGGGTGCCTTCACCCCAGCGTTCCCGCAGTTTCCCCGAGAGGGGTTCCACCCGGGGCAGGTTCGGGGTCCGGTAGAGTTTCTCCTGCCAGCTCTTTCGTTTCGCCATATCCCTTTTGGAGTGCGGTGCTCCAGCACCGCTTTCCTTCAATCAAAGCGGCACGGGCGTGCCGCACTCCAAAAGCGGCGTTGGGCCGCCGCACTCCATATTCTCCGGACGAAAAAGACCGTGGCTGAAACCGTTCCTACAGAGGGAGATGGAGGCACCCCTTGAGGTACGAAAACCACCCACGGGATTTTCGGAGAAAATCCCGTGGGGACCCCGGAGAGAAGGGAAACACAATCCGGAGCCCCGGGCCGGAAACCTTGGCTGGCAGCATTTCCGC
>CAZXAO010000015.1:0-17949 GCA_964638465.1 uncultured bacterium
CCCAGGAGCACCTGGAATACCCCCCGGTGCACCTCCACACTGGCGTGATACTCCGACCAGAGCAGAACGCCCCCGGTTTCTGCATCGTACAGACGAAAGGTCATGGGGAAGGTGCCGGAGACAGCGGTCGTGTCCGAGGCCTGTCCCAGCCAGCCCTGGTACTGGATCTCGTGGGGGACAGCAGAGGAGCGCACCAGGGTGAACCCCGGGGTCCTCGGGGCGTGACGCTGTGCAGACGCAATCGGACCGGCATACAGGGGAAAGGTCCACAGGAGCCACGCTCCCAGAAGAAGCCGTTGCATGATGCACCTCCTTTTTGGATGATTCCCGGGAACCGGGCATAGAGGGCGTTCAGGGGTTGGCCGGAGTCGCCTCCCCTTTCAGAGGGCAGCGTGGTGGAAGTGAAGGCCTACTCCCCTCCCCCGAGGAGGTGTCCCCGAAGACCCGTTGTCCAATCCCTTTCGGCCTTCCATCTCCCTTTTCCCGGCAGACCTAATCTTACACCTCGCCCCCTGCTCTTACAAGGAGAAAGGAACAGACCCCCTTTTGCCTTCCCACCCCGGTCTTCCCCTGGCCTGCTTCTCAGATTTCAGAGGACGACGCTATGGCATCTCCAGCTCCAGGGCTTCAGCCTTGAACCCTGCTCCCTTGTGGGATCCATCGCAGAAGGGTTTGTTTCTGGAGTGACCACACCGGCACAGCGCCACGCTGGACTTGCCCAGAGGTTGCCGTTGACCCTCCCGGATCAGGGTCCAGATCCCCTCACCTTCCACGAGGTAGGGGCCGTCCTTGAGTGCTTTGATTTTGATCATTCTCTGCACCTCCCTGTGGGTTTGTGAGGCCCCGGTGATGTTGTCCGGGCGGGAAGCTCTCTGACAGACCATCTGCCCTTACCGGGTTTATTTTATCCGAAAAGATGGAAGGTTGCACGCCTGAGGGTAAACCCCGGGAGGCGAAACTTCAGGGGTGTCCGCCCGCCTACAGGATCCGACGGGTCTTCTGGATCACGGGGATCCGCAGGACACCCAGTGGAGTATGCACCCGGGCCCGGCCCTCTACCCGAACCTCCAGGTTGCGTTGCCGCACCGCCCGAGCCAGCGTGGTGCCCAGGGCCGACCAGGTCAGGGGGACCGCCACAGCAAAGGTGGTACTGTCGTGGGCGGGAATCTCTACCCGCTGATCGTGTACCAGGTGGATCAGGTGGTGATCGTTGGCGTAGAGGTCCATCTCAAAGCCCTCCAGGAGGGCGTTCACGGCATTGGGGTTTCGGGCTTTCCACTGCAGGGCCAGGGTGACGCCCTGCAGATTCAGGTTCTGGAAACGAACCCCCTGCAGCTGGAACTGCACCCGCCGGAGCACGGCCCGCTGTTGCAGGCCCAGACACCCCGTGACGGCCAGACCCAGAAGGAACACGAGGAAAACGAAAACTTTCCGCATACGGCGAGTATACAGGGGGGCCTGGAAATGAGTGGCATTGGTTTCAGGACCATGCAGAGAGCAATGCCCCGGAACCCCCTATGGGCTCTTTCAGACATTGCACGCAGAGCAATGCAGGTGGTCCTGAAAAGTCGGGTTGGTCAAAGGGGGTAGGCCGGCTTCAGATGGAGGCGGCACTCTGAATCGCACCGATGACCGGGTTGATCTATCCCTCCTCCGACCATTCCCGTTTCACCAGAAGGTATTTGCCGGTGGGTTCTGGAGGAATGTCCTCCACATAGCGGATCTGAACGCCGACAGGCCCTACGATCTCCCGGAAGAGCTGCAAGAGTTGCTGTTCATATTCCTTCTGGCGCTCGCGAAACCGGGGTCCCACCACCAGTTTGAGTTCAAACTGCGTTTTTCCCTTCTGAACCACCTGGTACTTCAGGAGGTCCGGGATGTTGCGGACCGTATCCACGCCGAAGAAACTGGGTACGGTGACATACCCGCCTTCTGGGGTCTGGATCAAGTCGGTGGTCCGCCCGATGACCTCCCGGAAGGTCCACCCGGACCACCCGCAGGGTTTGGGCTCGGCCCCCAGAACCACCAGGTCACCGGGGGTATACCGAATGAAGGGCATCACGCGATTGTCCAGGTCGGTGACCACGATCTCCTGGGTTTCGGGATCCTGCAGACCCGGCCGCCGCCGGGTTTCCACCACCACATGGGGTTCTACGGTGTGGTAGTAACCCTTCGGACATTGATATGCCACGGAGAGGATTTCACCAAACCCATACTGGCCGTGGACCCGGGCCCGAAAAACCCGTTCAATCCGGTGCCGTTCTTCGGGAAGCAGGGTCTCGGAGGTGGCGACGATGACCCGGGGTGGGGGGAGGGCCAGGCCCTGTTCCTCCACGGAGAGCGCAAAGGCATAGAGGGCCTTGCTATAGCCATAAAGGAGCTCCGGACGAAGCCGCTGGTAGAGATCTACCAGATGCTCGTAAGCTTCTCTTGACTTCAGGGTGAAGGCGGGGAACACGGTTTCGTTCCGCAGGAGGTTCCCCAGGCGCTTCATCCAGTGGCGTTCTTTGGCAAAGGAGCGGGGATTGCCCCAGAGGGTGAGGATGGGACGACCCCAGCGGTGTCCGATACGCTCCAGAAAGTGGTACTGGGCTGCCAGAGCCAGACTTAGACTTCGGCGATCCACATAGAACCGGAAGGGGGTGCCGGTGGTGCCGCTGCTCACATTGACCTCGTAGGGCAGGGAAGACCAGCCTTCGGCCAGGAACCGTTCCGGCTGACGACGGAGATCCTCCTTGGTGAGGATGGGGAAGGCTTCCAGCCGGGTCTCCACCTGTCCTCCAAAGAGTTCGCGGTAGAAGGGAACCCGCTGTGACGCGTAGGCCAGAAGATCCTGCAGTTTTTGTTGGACATAGGCCTGCCGGCGGTCTTCGGACCAGCGTTCAAAGGCCCGGAGAAATTGCCAGTGGCGCACCACCGCTTCGTGCTTCCATCGGTCCCGAAGGGGCAGGAAAACCCGGGTGAAGAGCCAGCCACGCATGGTCCTTTAGAGATGGGGAACCACCTGACCGTCGCGCAGGTAGATGGTCCGCTCGGCTTCCCGGGCCACCTCGGGGTCGTGGGTGACCACCACGATGGTGCGTCCTTCCTGGTGGAGTTCGCGGAACAGGGCCAGGATCTCCTGACCGGTACGGGTGTCCAGGTTGCCGGTGGGTTCGTCGGCCAGGATCAGCGCGGGGTCGTTGGCCAGGGCGCGGGCGATGGCCACCCGCTGGGCCTCGCCGCCGGAGATCTCGGTGGGCCGATGCCGGGCCCGATGGGCCAGACCCACCCGTTCCAGCAGGGCCAGCGCCCGTTGCCGTCGTTCCCGGGGGGGCATTCCCAGGTACACCAGGGGAACCTCCACATTCTCCACGGCCGTCAGGCGGGGCAGGAGGTTGAACTGCTGGAACACGAAGCCCACCCGGCGTTTGCGGATCTCGGCCCGCTGGTTCTCGTCCAGGGTGGCGATCTCCTGGCCTTCCAGCCGGTAGGAGCCCCGGGTGGGCCGATCCAGGCATCCCAGAATGTGCATGAGTGTAGACTTGCCGGAGCCCGAAGGCCCCATGATGGCCACATACTCGCCCGGATGAATCTGGAGGCTCACGCCCCTGAGGGCCGGCACCTCCACGGTCCCCATGCGGTACACCTTCACCAGGTCCTCTGCCTGGATCAGCGGCGTCATCGGCTACTCCCTTTGCCTTCCGGACTTCCGGGCCCAGGAGATCTCCACACGGGCGCTATCCTTCAGGTTCTTGAGCACCTTGAAGGGCCCCACGGCCACCGTATCCCCGGCCTGCAGACCTTCCAGCACCTCCACGGTGCGCATTCCGGCCACCCCGAGTTTCACCGGGGTAAGGAATGCCCGATGATCACGGATCCGGAACACCACATCGCGTTCCCGGTCTTTGACCTTTCGTCGCCCCACGGCGGTGAAGGGGATCACCAGGGTGGAATCCTGTCGGGCCACCACGATCTCGCAGGTGGCGTTCATTCCGGGCAGTAAGGGGGGTGAGCCTTCCACGAGCACCCGAACGGGGTACGAAACCCCCTGGCCCGTGGCCGAGGCCATCAGGTTTGTGCCCCCGGGGGAACCGGCGATGCGGACCACCCGGCCGTGGAAGAGGGTGTCCGGAAAGGCGTCCACCCGAACGCGGACCGGTTGGCCCACCCGAACCCGAACGATCTCGGTTTCGTCTACCCCTGCCTCCACCAGGATGGTGTCCAGCTTGGCAATCCGGAGGATCACGGAGCCAGGAGTGTTGATGGTGCCCACCACCACCATCTCACCGGGCTCCTTGTGGACCGAGAGGACCACGCCGTCTACGGGGGCGGTGATGATGGTCTTTTCGTAGGCGCTCCGGGCCTCTTCCAGCATGAAGGAGTCCATCCGCACCTGGGCCCGCAGGGCACGGTACTGGGTGGAGATCTCCTCCAGGGCAGCGGTGGCCACCAGGTTCTGGCGGTGCAGTTCCTTCGTGCGTTCGTAGTCCCGGGCGAGTTTTTCCAGACGATAGAGATCAGCGTGCAGCCGGGCTTCCGCCTCCCGGAGTTTGGCGAGCCAGGTGGAGGGGTCAATGATACAGAGGGTATCGCCCACCTGCACGGTATCCCCCTCGGCCACGGGAATCCGGAGGATGCGACCCATGACATCGGCCCCGATGTCCACCTGGGTTTGGGCGCGGACGGTGCCGTCGGCCCGCACGGTGGCCTCAATGGCGCCGTAGGTGACCCGGGTGACCTGGACCCGGGGGGCGCCGGATTTCCGCCGGCTGTTCAGGACTACCAGGAGAACCAGAACCAGCAGGACCAGGCCTGCAACGACGAGTTTCTTTTTCATGGCAAATCCTCTCCTACGGCGAGTTTCAGGGAATACAGCGAAAGCCGGTATCGGGACCGGGCCTCCAGATGCTGGAGTTCCGCCTGGCGGAGTTGTTCCTGGGCGTTCAGGAGTTCCAGTTCACTGAGCAGACCCTCCTGATACTGGGCCCGGGCCAGGCGGAAGGACTCCCGGGCCAGGTCCAGACGGGTTCGGGCCAGGTTCAAACCCTCCCGCGCGGTTTCGTAAGCCGAGAGGGCATCCTGCACCTCGGTCCACCGCTGGAGCCAGGCCTGGCGGAACTGGGTGGCGGCCAGATCCCAGGAGGTTTTCTGCAGGGCCACATCCAGGGGGTAGGTGTGGAAGGGGAACACCAGGGAGACATACCAGCCCCGGGTGCGAGTGTGGTGCTCCCGGAACCGGGACCAGCCGGGGAAGTCCTGGTCGGCATAGGACCAGGTGATGCCGTACTTGACCGTGGGCAGAAAGGACAGGAGGGTGAACCAGAAGCCCGTCTGGCCCTGTCGCAGGCTCCACCGGGCCTGCTGGGTTTCCGGATGCCGCTGGAGGAGGTCCTGGAGGTCCTGGATCCAGGGGGTAGGGTCGGGCAGGGGGGTGGTGTCGGGGACGAGCACCCAGGGATCCGGGGGCTGTTCCAGCCCCAGGATCTGGGCCAGGTGTTGTTGGGCTTTCCGGTACCGGAGGACGGCCTGCAGGGAATCCAGCCGGGCCTGGTGCCACTGGAGCCGGGCCTGGAGCACCTCCACCGAACTGGCCGTGCCCAGGCGTTGTTTTTCTTCCACCTGCTGGAGCGTTTCCCGGGCGCGGCGGACCTGGAGATGGGCCAGGGACAGGGCTTCCTGAGCCGTGACACCCTCCAGATAGGCCTGGTAAAGGGCCAGGAACAGCTGGTTTCGGGCCTGACGTGCCCGGGCCCGGGCCTGGCGGTCCTGCCACCACTGGTCCAGGGCTCCGGAGACGGCATAGCCGCTCCACAGGGTCTGTTCC
The DNA here is from genome assembly GCA_964638465.1 of uncultured bacterium. Taxonomy (GTDB): domain Bacteria; phylum Hydrothermota; class Hydrothermia; order WGAB01; family WGAB01; genus WGAB01. The sequence goes on from CAZXAO010000015.1 coordinate 5,807, forward strand.
AGTTGCCAGGTGAGGGTGTGCCAGGGGTTTTCCTGGAACCCGAAGGCGGGCGGCGCCGGGTTCTGCTGCAGGTTCTGATACTGGTACGAGAGTTGCAGGTGGGGCAGGAGGGCCGAGACGGTGGCGCGGAGCCAGGATTGGTGGGCCAGCCGCGTCTGAAGGGTGAGGGCCCTGAGTTCCGGGTTCCTCTGGAGAAACAGGGTGCGGGCCTGCTCCAGGGTCAGGGTGTCGGGCAGGGCCAGGGTAAGAACGAGCAGAAGGGTCATGGCCTCAGCCCCCCAGCCGGGCGAAGTTGGGGCCCGGGGCGAAGGTGACGATCAGTCCCACGAGGAGGAGATAAACGAGCCACACGCCGAAGGCCACCAGGTATCCCTTGCGGCGTTCGGTGCCATAGAGCACGGCGAGCCCGGTGCCGATGACCCACAGGGACCACAGGGTAAAGAGGTCCACCTGGCTGAAGAGGTGGCCCAGCGGGGTGTTCACCAGGGTGTCGGGGAGCAGGACGGCCAGGTCCAGGTGCAGGGGAAAGATGCTGGTGAGCCGGGAGATCACGGCTTTGACCAGGTTCCCCACGGCCGACACCCAGGAGCCGTAAACGGCGGCCACCAGGGCATGGCCATAAACGCCTTCTCCTCCCACCAGGGGCATCACGCCGTTGAACACCAGGCCCTGGAGCAGGATCTTAAGGGGGTACACCACCAGGGCACTGAGCATGGAATAGAGGAGCAGGCGTTGCTGGAAGGCCTTGGGGTTGAAATCACTGCCGCTGTTCTGGGGCATCATCTGCTGGAGTTTTTCCAGCTGCAATTGGCTCAGGAGGGGCATGACGATCCAGAGGGCCAGCAGGGTCAGGAGGAGTCCCAGCACGAAGGGCCACAGGAACCCCCTGGATTCCTCAAACACCCGATCGGGCTCGTAAAAGACCTTCCAGAGTCCTTGCAACGAAGCCATAGAGACCTCCTTTGCTACTCGTACCGCAGGGCTTCAATGGGGTCCATGCGGGAAGCCACGGACGCCGGATGGATCCCGAAGAACAGGCCCACCAGGGCCGAGAACCCCACCCCCACGATCACGCTCCAGAGGGGCATGGCCGAGGGCAGGGGCGTGAGCACATCCACGAGTTTGGCGATGCCAAAACCCAGGAAGACCCCCAGGATGCCCCCCACGGCCGTCAACACCACAGATTCCAGCAGAAACTGCAGCAGGATCTCGCGTCGCTTTGCGCCCACGGCCATGCGCAGGCCGATTTCCCGGGTGCGTTCCCGCACGGACACCAGCATGATGTTCATGATGCCAATGCCGCCCACCAGGAGGGCCAGGGAGGCGATGGCAATCATGGCCAGAAAGATACCGCCCGTCAGTTTTCGATAGGCCTCCAGCAGAATCTGCTGGGTGTTCAGGCCAAAGTTGTTTTCCTCGTCAAACCGCAGGCCCCGGCGGGCCCGCAGGAGTTCCTCAATCTCCTGGAGTGCCTGTTCCATTCTGCCTTCCTTTGCCTGCGCCATGATGGAGAGGGCGCGGAACACCCGGAACTCGCCCCGGGGCGGAAAGAACTTCTCCATGGTGCTCAGGGGGATGATGACGATGTTGTCCAGGTTATTGCCCAGGAATTCGCCCTTTTTCTTCAGGATTCCCACGATGACGAACTTCCGGGGGCCGATCACCAGTTCCTTGCCCAGGGGGTTGGCCACCTCCTTCATCAGCTGGTCCACCACATAGGGGCCCACGATGCACACCTGCCGCCGATACTGTTGATCCTGTTCCGTCAGGGCCCGACCCTGCTGGATCTCCAGGCCGGCCACCGCCACATAGCCGGGTTCTGCGCCCACGAAGGATCCCACCTCCAGTTCTTCGGTACGGTATCGCACCGTTTGGCCCCACTGGTTTCGTACCGCCACGGCCCGTTCTACCGAGGGCAGGGCCTCAATGGCGCGGGCATCCTCCACGGTGAGATCGGGACGGCGGGCCAGTTCCCGCATCTCCCGGCGCGACATGTGTCCCGTGCGGATGGTCCAGGTCCACTTCTGCACATAGATGGTGTTGGACCCGATAGCCCCCAGGACCTGGTAGGTGTACCGATTCATCCCCTCCACAATGGACACCATGCTGATCACGGTGGCCACGCCGATGATGATGCCCAGGGTGGTGAGCAGGGCGCGCACCCGGTTGGCCCGCAGCCCCAGGAGGGCGGTGGCGAACAGGTCCTGAAATCTCATTGCCGGAAAGGATACGGGCCGCTACCCCGGCCTTCAATGTGGCCCAGAGGACGCTTCACCAGCGGTAGGCGTCCCGCAGGTGTTCAATGCGGGGAGGACGGCTCCAGATGACGGCCACCACATCCAGGCGGACGGGAACCCGGCCGGTGAGCCCCCGGCGATACAGGTAAAGGTCAATGGCGCGGCGGAGGTGTTCCAGTTTTCGGCGACCCAGGGTTTCCAGGGGATGAAAGGCCGATCGGGGCGACAGACTCCGGACCTCCACGAACACCCAGACCTCTCCCTCCCGGCCGATGAGGTCAATCTCTCCCTGGCGGGTGGTGAAGTTCCGTTCCAGGATCTGGATGCCCTGGCGTTCCAGGTATCGGGCCGCCAGGTCTTCGGCTGAGAGCCCCCTCCGGCGTCGGTCCCCGGGCCTCAAAAGTCAAAGCCTCCCTCGGATCTTCCCAGGATTCGTTGCCAGTCCGGGCGCGAGGGCTCCTCGGGGATGCTGGAGTAGACCAGTTCGTAGGTGTTGTTTCCCTGGAGATCCACGAACACGAACTCCACGGTGCCCCGCTGGAAGTAGATCCACTTTTCGGAGTCCCGTTCCCCGAAGGCCAGGGTCTTCCGCTCCACCTGGTCCGGAGGACCGTACTTGATGTAGATGCGTCCCCGGTCCGTGTATCGGCCGAGCCGGCGCCCTTCGGTGAAGTGGGTGTCGGCATAGCGTACCCGGCGGAAGAACTCTGGCAGGAACTCGTTTTTGGGCGTTTCCGGGTCGGGATCGTACCGCTTCCAGAATTTCAACAGGAACACCGTGCGGCTCTGGGGATCCTTGAGGGAGCGAAGGGTGGCCAGCTCCTGGTCGGAGGCGAAGTAGTCAATGAAGCTCAGAAGGGCCAGGGTGGTGCTATCCAGTTCTGGCACCTGCAGACCGGACCTGGGCCGCCAGAAGAAGGGATGTCGGGCCTCGGCCCGCTGGCCCGAAGTCAGGTCCACCACCTGCACCCGGAGTTCATAGCGTCCAGCCGCCAGGGACGCGAGGGCCAGGTCACCGGCCCACGGGGCCGACCGGCGGCGGTGCTTGGCGATCAGATGGGGCTTGACGCGCAGGATCGGGGTACCCGTGGTGTCTTCCACCAGTACATTGAGCACCAGGTAGCCCGTGTCGGGCACGAGACCGTAGAACTCCAGGTAGTAGGCGAGACGCTGGTTGGGAGGCTGGTAGGTCCAGGAGGGATTGGGAATCACGGCCACGCCGTGCTTGTAAAAGGGGTTCAGACTGTCTGCCACCAGGTCCAGGGCCAGTTCCAGGTCGGAGCAGTGGAGCCCGGTGTCCGGTGGGGGCACCTCCAGGTCCAGGGAGGCCGAACCCTGCCGGGTTTCGCCTGCGAGGGTCAACTGAAGCCGATAGGTACCGGGTTTGAGGTACAGGTGGAAGAAGTCCACCACCTGGCCCTGCTGGCCCGGCCGCAGGCTCTTTTGCCAGGCGTTCTGGGTGGGCGGGACTCCTTCGCGCTCCAGGGTCACCCGGACCTGGTAGGCCGAGTCGCCGGCCAGGGTGGTGGGATCCAGCAGGTAGTACACCTCCACCTGGTACACGGAATCCTGGCGTTCAAAACGGGCGTAGTCCACGAGGAACCGGACATCTCCCTCGGAGCTCACGGGCGTGGCCGGCCCCTTAGAACTGGAAAAGCTGAGAGAAAGTAGGAGAAACCAGAACATAATCGCCAAACCCTCCTTCGTCCACGAAGACCACGCGGAGTTTCAGGTTGTAATAGTACCACACCTGGTAATCCTTGGTTTCCCATTCCAGGGTGTGTTCTTCAATCTCATCGGGCGGGCCAAACCGGATGTACACGAGACCGCGATCCGTACGAGACCCCCGGATGCGGCCCACGGAGAAGTGATGGTCGGCATAGCGAACCCGGTCCAGGAAGGTGTCCAGGAACTCGTTGCGGGGGGTGCCGGGCGTGGGATCGTGGGACTGCCAGAAGGCGAGCCACAGCGAGTCCCGCTGGGTCAGGTCCCGGGCCTTTTTGAGCCGGGCCACCAGGGTGTCGCCGGGGAACAGATGGGTGAGCAGGAAAAGATAATGGTCAAACTCTGCTTTGGGCAGATGGGTGATCCCGGTCACCTGGAATTCCAGGGTGCGTTCCAGGTTCAGGGGGGTGCGGGGGGCCCGCAGGACCACGTGGATCCGGTGGGGACCGAAGGCCAGGGAGTCCACCCGGAGGCTCAGGGTGTCCCAGCCCTCGGCTCCAATCCGATGGCTCTGGCGCGTCTCGTCGTCCAGAGACCAGATCAGAACGGCGGAGTCCGGCACCTGGTGCCATCGCACGAAGGTCAGCAGACGGCCGGTGTCCTGCAGCGTCCGGGCCAGGACCTTTTGCCCCTCCTGAAACCGCTGAGGGTCCAGGGGAATGAGGTCGCTCAGATAGGGCGGACCCGGATGCGCCGTCACCTCCCCCCGGTAGGTCATCAGGGTTTGGCGGGAGTTGAGGTCTTCCACCCGCACCGTCAGGTGGTACCGGGATCGCCGGGGGACCCGGTAGACCCGCTGGATCCGGAAGGGATCCCGGGCCTGGGTGGCCTCAAAGTCCGGAGCCTTCCACAGGTTTTCAGAGAAGTCGCTCCAGAGCACCTGGCCCTGGTCGTCGCGGATCTCTACGGCGTAGCGGACGCTGGCCTCGTAGGTGCCGGGCAGAGAGTTCTGACGGAAGAGCAGCAGTTTTCGGGGCACGGAAAAGAGGGTGATCAGGGTGATGCTGTCGCGTCCGGGCACCTGGTAGACCGCCAGGGAATCAAAGCCCACGGGGAAGGCAGCCCAGAGCGACAGTGCCAGCAGCCAGGAACTCACGCTGCCACCCCCAGTTCCCGGGCGAGTTGGCGGAGTTTCTGGATCCGCTGGGCCACCGGCGGATGGGTGGAAAACAGGTTTTCCCACCCCTGGCCGCGCAGGGGGTTCACGATGAACAGGTGGGAGGTGGCGGGATTGGTGGCAGGCAGGGGGACCCTGTGGGCATAGGCCGCGATCTTTTCCAGGGCCGAAGCCAGGGCAAGGGGGTCCCGGGAGATCAGGGCGCCGGTGCGATCGGCCTCAAACTCCCGGGCCCGCGACACGGCCATCCGCACGAGCAACGCCGCCAGGGGGGCCACGATGGAGATCACCAGGAAAACCAGGGGGTTGCCGCCCCGGTCGTCGTCCCGGCCACCCCCGAAGATGGCCACCCATCGCAGCATGTAGGCGAGATAGGTGATGGCCCCCGCCAGCACGGCCGCCACCGTGCCGATGAGCATGTCGTAGTTCTTGATGTGGGCGATCTCGTGGGCCAGCACGCCCCGGAGTTCCCGGGGGCTCAGCAACTTGAGGATGCCCGCCGTTACCGCCACTACGGCGTGGGAGGGATTCCGACCCGTGGCGAAGGCGTTGGGGTGATCCGAGGGAATGACATAGATCCGGGGCATGGTAAGACCTGCCCGTTGCGCCAGTTCCCGAACGATGGCATAGAGCTCCGGTGCCTCGGCTTCGGACACCGGCCGGGCCCCGTACATGGCCAGGACGATCTTATCGGACCACCAGTAGCTGGCGAAGTTCAGGAGGCCGGCGAACACCAGGGCCACGGTCATCCCCTGCGTGCCGCCCAGTGCGTCCCCCAGCACCACCAGAAACACCGTCAAAAGAGCGAGAAGCAAAAAGGTTTTCACCTGATTCATGGCTGAGTACACCTCCAAGGTTCTATTGTAACGCGGTGAAGCCGGGGAGAGAACGACTTACAGGAAGGGCAAAAGACGGCACCACCCCGAGGCGAGGGGCCCCTGGCGGCACCGCCGGGCGATCAGGAAGAGGCGGCCGCCGCTGAATTGTCCCACAAAGTAGGCGCCCACCATTACCGGATAGGTGGTCCAGTGGAACCCCAGGCCGCTCTTCAGGCGCAGGAGGACCACCAGGGGAATGGGCAGGTGCACCGCCAGGAACCACGGGAGCGAGAGTTTTCGCGTTTGCCCCCGCCAGAACCCGAAGGGCAGGTTCAAAAGGAGCACCAGCAGTCCTACGAAAGCGAGCTTCATCAGGGGCCAATTATACGCTGCGGGTGGGGCCCCCGGTACCGGCGAGGGGGGCTATGCCCCGGTGTCCTCCAGGATCCGTCCGTCCCGCAGACGGATCACCCGGCGGGCGGCCTCCAGCACCCGCGGATCGTGGGTGGAGAACAGGAAGGTGACCCCCAGGCGGCGGTTCAGATCCTCCATGAGCCGGATCAGCTGGAGGCCGGTTTCGGAGTCCAGGTTGGCGGTGGGTTCGTCGGCCAGGACCAGCCGGGGGTGGGTCACCAGGGCCCGGGCCACGGCCACCCGTTGTTGTTGTCCCCCGGAAAGTTCGGGCGGTCGGCGATGCAGAAGGTCGCCGAGCCCCACCTGCTCCAGCATCTGGCGGGCTCGCTGTTGCCGCTCCCGGGCGGGTACCCGCTGGAGCAGAAGCGGAAACTCCACATTCTCCAGGGCCGTGAGCACCTCCATCAGGTTGTAGGTCTGAAATACGAAGCCCAGGTTTCGGAGCCGAAAGTCGGCCAGGGCGTCGGCCGACAGGTCGGTCAGCCGGACGCCGGCTACCTCAATATCGCCCTGGGTGGGGGCATCCAGGCCACCGATCAGGTTGAGCAGGGTGGTCTTGCCAGAACCCGAGGGGCCGGCCAGGGCGGTGAACTCCCCCTCCTGGAGGGTGAGGGACACACCCCGGAGGGCCCGGGTTTCTACCCGACCCGTGCGGTAGATCTTGGTGACGGCGTGCACCCTGACCAATGCGGACATGATTGGATCCCCGAAAGCGCCTGGAGGTCGGTCCCTGGGTCAAAGGATACAGGCTTTTGCCTGGACAGGTTACAGGACCGTGACGGGCTTTTGGGAGGATCCTCCGCAGGATGAGGATTCCCCTGCGGCGGTGGTGTCGGGAGAGGCGACGATGATCTGCTCTTTGGAGTGGCTTCCGCCCTAAAGGGGTTTCTACAAGGAATTGAATCGGTCCTGTAGGAGTGGCTTCAGGTGCGATGGTTTCGTGGTGGGCGTTTCCCTGGAGAGACTCTAATTGGTGGTCCCCTCCTTTCCGGGGCCCCCAGGGGATTTTTGGAGAAAATTCCCTGGGGTGGTCTCCGGGGTCCCCACGGGATTTTTCCCAAAAATCCCGTGGGGCGAATCTTTAGGAGCGGCTTTCGCCGCGATTTCTCTGTCCAGAGATAGGAAAGCGGTGCCAGGGCACCGCAGTCCAGAGGGCCGGGGTATCGCATCCAGAGAATATGGAGTGCGGCGGCCTGACGCCGCTTTGGAGTGCGGCGACCTGTCGCCGCTTTGGTTGGATCAAAGCGGTGCGAGCGCACCGCACTCCAAAAGGGATCAAAGCGGTGCTGGAGCACCGCACTCCAAAGTTGTTCTCCCTTCGGGGTCGCCGGACGGTGCTTTCCTTCTTCCTTCTCTCCGGGGTCCCCCGGGGATTTTCGGGGAAAATCCCCGGGGGTGATCTCCGGGGTCTCCACGGGATTTTCGGAGAAAATCCCGTGGGGTGGTAAAGAGATCCTTCCTGTTCACGGGCGGTGGCGGGTTTCTCTTTCGCCGAAGGTAACCTGGACAAAGCTTCGGATCCTTCCCCCTTCACACTGGGGCGGACCTGGGGGTGTGGGGTCGGTGATACAGGATCCCCGAGGAGGCGCTCCCGACCCTTTCCATGGGGAGAACAGTAAAAAACCGAAGGGGCACCCCGAACGGGGTGCCCCTTCGGGTCCAACGCTCTGGAAAGATCAGGACTTCAGGAAGTGGGCAAAGGAGATGAGGGAGCGCTGGAGTCGCAGATAGAAGTAGGTGACATGCTTCGCCGGCAGGTCGGCCGGATCGTAGCCCCCATCGTGGTCGTAGATGCCGCTCCAGTTCTGGTCATAGGCGATCCCCAGGTCTGCCAGGCGTTGCAGGAAAGGTTCCACCTGGATCTGGAGGAAGAGGTCGTCGTTCTGGCCGCAGTCAACGAAGAAGAAGGTGCTGTCCAGTTGATCGGCGTAGGTATCCAGCAGGGTTTTGGGGTTGTTTCGGGCGATCCAGAGGCTGTCCCAGACCCCGGGGAGGATCTGCCAGTTGGCGTCAAAGGGCATTCGGATGCCGGCCCAGAGGGAACTGTCGGGTGTGACCGGCACCAGCGGGAACTCGTTCAAGGTAGGGTCAAAGGCCGCATAGGGACCCACCTTGGGGGAGAACTGGGCGGCCATGGCCATGGCCATCACCGACAGGGGATGGGCCTCGGGATCCGCCGTGATGGCCTGGGGATCAAAGACGCCGTTGTTCTCCTGGTACAGGAGATCCACGATGCTGAGCCCGCCGGGCAGGTTCAGGAACTGCTCAAAGTCCAGGACCCCTGAGTGGGAACCGGCGAAGTGGAAGAGGTCTGGGTGTTGAATGGCGAGCCGGGTTGCGCCGTAGCCGCCCATGGAGAGCCCGATGAGGCCCCGGTGGTCGGCGTCGGCCAGGGTCCGGTACTGGTTGTCAATGTAGGGGACCAGGTCTTCCACGAAGAAGGTCTCGTAGGTCCCAAAGACAGGTTGGGATTCGTACAGGGAGTTGGCGTAAAAGGTGCCGCCGAAGTCGTTTTTGGCGTTGGGCATGACCACGATGGTGGGTGGCAGATAGCCCATGGAGATCATCCAGTCCAGGATGCCCTTGATGTCAAAGTAGGCCTGGTAGGTGGTGTGGTCGCCCCCAAAGCCGTGCAGCAGGTAAAGCACCGGAAAGGAGTCGTTGGGCTGGCTCTCGTATTGGGGAGGCAGGTAGACCAGGGCTTCCACCGTGGGTTGCGTGGGCATGTTGTAGTGGTCAGCCGGGATGCTGATGCTCTCCAGGGTGCCCTGCAGGATCTCGGGTTCCACCGGCCCGGATTTCCGGGAGCACCCGGTGAGCAGGGCCAAGGCAAGGCCAAAAAGCAGGGCTTTCTTCATGGTGTGCCTCCTTAGAAGGAGATGGAGAGGCCGCCGTTGACGGCCCCGATGGTCAGGGAATAGATGCCGGGCATGTTGTCGGGTTCGTGGTCGTTGTTCACATCCTCAAACTGGTACACCACGCGGTCGCCGAAGGTGATGTATTCGCCGCCCAGGTAGAGGGTCAGGGCCTTATTGCCCGGCAGGGGGTAGGTGTAAGACAGGCCGCCGTTGAAGGAGAGTTTCTCGGAGATGTCGGGGATCAGGGGATCCATGGAGCCGTCCGGGATGGGGCTCTGGTCGTAGTAGGCGCCCAGCCGCAGGTGGAGGCCGTTGCCGTAGTCGTACTCCAGGCCGCCGGAGATCCGGACCGTGTTGTTCCACTTTTTGGCAAGCACCGTGCTGTCCAGGGGTTGGCCCGTGGGATCCATGCCGTCAAACTGGAGGGTGAGCACATCAAAGAGGCTCCAGAAGGTGTAGTCCACATCAAAGCGGAAGGTGAGCTGGGGGCTGGTGCGGTAAGCGAATCCCAGGCCCAGGTTGTGGGGCAGGGGAAAGTCGGTGGTGGCCGAAGCGGTGGACGAGAGTTTCCAGGCGTGGGTCTGGCTGGTGTCCGGGAAGTAGGCGGTGAACTCGGTATTGCCCGAGAGGGCCACGGGGCTATAGAGACGGGCGCTGAGGGCCACATCCAGCCGGTCGGAGGCCCGGTAAAAGAGGCCCAGGTTGGCGCCGAAGCCGGTCCCCTTCATGTCGCTCTGGACATCCACCGGGATGTAGGAGTAGGGCAGGGGAACGGAGCCGGGATCCGTGGGGTCGGCGGGCACCAGGTTGACCTTTCGCAGGTTCACCTTGGTGAAGTTGGCCCCACCGGCCAGTCCTAGGGCCAGCCGGTCGTTGATCCGTTTGGCGATGCCCAGGTAGGTGCTGATCACCTGGAGGTCGCTGGACCAGTCAATTTCCGGGTAGGGTTCGGGGTTATGCCAGCCCAGAGGATAGTCGTAGAGGTCCCATTGGGCGCCCAGGCCGAAGGGCGCATACACGCCGATGGACACATTGGCGAACTTACCCGGGACCACCATCAGGAACCCCGGGATCTGGAAGGTCTGGGCCTCAGCGTAGATGTCCAGGCGGGTGGAGTAGCCGCCATCGTAGCCCACGAGGCCGGTGTAGGGCTGGTACCGGGCGTCGGGCATCACCGTGGTGTTGTACACCTGGATCTCGGTGTGCTCGGCGTAGGCCAGGGCGGCCGGGTTCCAGTAGAGGGCACTGGGGTCGCCGGCCAGCGTGCGGGCGGCCCCACCCAGGTGCAGGGCCCGGATGCCCACGCCGGACAGGGCGAAGCCGCCGGCCAGGAGCACCGAGGTCCCCGGGAGCAGGGCTCCCAGGAGCACGGCCCACAGGTTGCGTTTCATCGTTCCTCCTTGGTTTGATTCGGTTTCAGGGTACCGAGGACCAGTTGAAAGAGATAGGACACCCCCTGATCCAGATTCTTCATGCCGCGTTCGGCCAGATGGCGAGCCCGTTGTTGGCCCTCCTGGCGGATTCGGTTCGCCTCCTCCTGGATTTCCTGTTCGTAGCGGAGCCGTTCCCGGGCGGCCACCTGTTCTGCCTCCTCGTGGGCCTGTTGCACCAGATCCTGGGCCCGGCGTTTGGCCTCTTCAATTTGCCTTTGGGCTTCGGCCTCAGCCTGCTCCAGTGCTTCCAGGGCCCGTTTTTCTTCACGGTCCACGATTTCAATCAGGGGGCTTTCCGGCTGTTGAATCTCCTCGTGATGGGATGCCATAGGCTCTACCTCCGATGCTTCCACGGGACGCTGAGAACGGTTCCATTATACCCTATTCCCGGCCCTTTGGGAACCGCGGGTCGGCGTATAATTCGGCCTCATGACGCTCCTTGCGCTGTTCGTGGGCTTCCTGGCCGGGGTTCTGGGGGGTCTCCTGGGCCTGGGGGGTGGTGTGGTGATCGTGCCCGCCCTCACCGAGCTCCTGCGGCTGGACCAGCGGCGGGCCCAGGCGACCTCGCTGGGTGTCCTTGTGTTCACGGGTCTGTTTGGTTTCCTCTCTTATCTGGGCTACGGTTCGGTGCCCCTGGGGCCGGCCCTCTGGACCACGGTGGGCGCCGTGCTGGCCGCTCCCTGGGGGGCCCGAACGGTCCACCGCGTGAGCCGGCGGAAACTGCGGGCCCTGTTCGGCCTGGTGCTCGTCCTCGTGGGATTGGGGATGCTCCTGGGGTTCCGGGAGTGGTCCGCCCCGGGCCAGGGGGTGGTGGCCAGCTCACCCTGGGTTTTCCTGGTCCTCGGGGCCGTCCAGGGGTTCCTGGGAGCCCTGCTGGGCATCGGGGGAGGCGTGATCGTAGTGCCCGCCCTGGTGCTGGGCCTGGGCCTGGACCAGCATGCAGCCCAGGGCATCGCCCTGGCCGCCATGGCACCCATGGCCCTGGTGGGTTCCTGGACCCACTGGCGGCATCGGTCCCTGGTGGTCTCCCTGTTGCCGGGTCTGGTGGTCGGTGGGTTCCTGGGGGTGCTCCTGGGGAGTACCCTGGCCCATGGCCTTCCCGCGCCCATTTTGCGGCGCGTGTTTGCCGTGTTCCTCGTGTTCTTCGGGGTGCAGTACGCCCGGGGAATCCAGAATCAGAAGACGCGTTGATCGGCGGCCTCCCGAAGCCGGAGGGCCAGGGTGGTGTTCCGCTGGAGGGGTTTCTGGTTCTTGAGGGCGATCCAGAAGGCCCGGCGGCTCCCCATCAACACCAGGAGCTGGCGGGCCCGGGTCATGGCCGTGTAGAGCCAGTTGCGGTGAAGCATCACATACTGCTCCGTGACCAGGGGCAGGAGGACTACCGGCGCCTCGGATCCCTGGAACTTGTGGACGGTGAGGGCGTAGGCCAGTTCCAGTTCCTCCTCGGCCTCCACCTCGCGATAGGGCACCAGCCGACCCTCCCCGAAGTGGACCACCAGCCGGTCCTCCTCGGGGTCCACGGTGATCACCTCGCCCACTTC
>CAZXAO010000016.1:0-17905 GCA_964638465.1 uncultured bacterium
CTCCCGGCACCTGCGGGACATCACCACCTCCGTGCCCGAAATCGTGGAGGCCGTCCGACGCCTGCCCGCCGATCGCCTGATCGTAGAAGGAGAGGCCGTGGCCCTGGACCACCGGGGTCGGCCGGTGCCCTTTCAGGTCTTCATGCGGCGTTTCGGCCGAAAAAAGGCCATTGATCAGGCCCGCCGAGAGATGCCCCTCGTGCCCTTCTTCTTTGATCTCCTGTACCTGGAGGGTGATCTGACCTCAGAGCCCCTGGAGTTTCGCCACCGGCTGCTGGCCCGGCTGGTCCCCCGGTCCACCCTCATGCCCCACCGGAGGATCACCCGCCCGGAGGAGGCCGAGGCCTTCTACCGGGAAGCCCTGGCCTGGGGAGCCGAGGGGGTGATGGCCAAACGCCTGGACGCCCCCTATGTGGTGGGCGAACGCGTGGGCCTCTGGCTCAAGGTGAAGCCCGCGGAAACCGTGGACTGCGTGATCGTCGCCGCCGAATGGGGCCACGGCCGACGCCAGGGCTGGCTCTCTAACCTGCACCTGGCCGTGTGGGACCCAAGCCGCACCCGGCTGCTGCCCGTGGGGAAAACCTTCAAAGGCCTCACCGATCGGGACCTGGAATGGCTCACCCGGGAACTTTTGCGCCGCCAGGTGGCCGAAGAGGCCGGCGTCGTCCATGTCAAACCCGAGATCGTGGTGGAAATCGCGTACAGTGAAGTCCAGCAGAGTCCCCGCTACCCCTCTGGTATCGCCCTGCGCTTCGCCCGGGTCAAACGGCTCCGCCCCGACAAGTCGGCCCGGGAAGCCTCCACCCTGGCCGACCTCCTCCGCCATGCCCGCCCCCAGGGCTGAGTGCCCCTGGCCAGAAGGCGTGGTCCACTTTTGCCACTGGTACCGCCACGCAGGGCTCCTGCGGGTCTTCTGGGCGAAACCCGTGGTGGACCTGGGATGGGACACGAAGGTAAACGGTGGCTGCGGGTTCCGCATCCTCTGGAGGATCCGGAAACGGTGCCGCCCTGCTCGCCTGTGGCTCCTGACGCATCCGGTGGACCTTCAACCCCCGCAGCCCGAGGACCCTCCTCAGCTGGTGCTCTTCCCGGAGGACCTCTGGGAACGGATGCAGGGGCCCGTCAAGGCCCGTTCCATGCTCTATCTATGGCGTGCCACGGCCCGGGTCCGCCGGCCACCCCACCCGGAGGCTCGTGTGCAGATCCTGGACACCTGGACCCCGAAGGACCGGGAGCGGTTCCAGGCGATCCAGCGGGCCAGTTGGGGCTTCTTCGTGCCCCCGGTGGCTGGCGTGCACCGGGTCCTCCTGGCCTGGCTGGACACCGAACCCGTAGGCCTTGCCTATTGGAACCCCCACAACGGCAACCTGGACTTTGGGATCCATGTGGTGCGGCATCGCTGGCGACAGGGGATTGGTACCCGCCTCCTGGCCGAGGCCCTCACGCTCACCCAACAACACGGGCTCCCCCTGCTCAGCGTGGTCCGGGTGTTCCGATCCCTGCGGCAGACACCAGGAACGCCACCCCTCTGGGGCACCACCGCCGACCGGCGAGCCCTGGCCTTCTATCGGGCCCACCAGCCGGACTTCCGGTTCCTGGTGGAACAGCGAGCCCCGCTGCCGGCAGTGTCCGATGCCCGGAAAACGGCCCCGGTGTAAACTTGAAACCGAAACCGGAGGTGGCCTATGGAAAGGTCCAGTGAGTTCAGCGATCTCCACTGGCGTCGCCTGGAATACGCGGTGATGAACATGAAGGGGTGGCTCAAGTTCCTGGGGATCCTGAACATCGTGGGCGGTGCCCTGTATGCCCTGACGATCGTGGGCCTGGTGGTGGCCTGGCTGCCCATCTGGATGGGCGTCCTGCTGGTCCAGGCCGCCAACCAGGCAGACCGCTATGTGGCCCTCAAGGACCCCGAGGCCTTCGTGGGGATGATGGAAAAGTTCCGCACCTTCTGGGCCCTCCTGGGGATCCTCACCCTGATCTTCCTCATCGGGAGCCTGATCGTGGCCTTCCTGGCCTTCACGGGAAGCCAGATGATGCTCCACGAGATGACCCTTTAACGGGCGATTCGGTCCAGGTAGGAGGCCAGGAGCCGGGCCTGGTGGCGACGGGAATACTCCTCCGGGGGCGTGAACCGGAGTCCCTTCAACGACCGGACCTCCTGGAGGATCCGGGCGATCTGGTCTTCTTGGGTGGGCAGAAAGATGACGCTCTCGCTTCGGCGGGCCACCCGGGAGGCCTCGGACCACGGAGGAGCCTGGAACAGGATGGGTTTCCCTGAGCCGATGTACTCGTACAGCTTCATAGAGGCCGACACATAGGGGAACACGAACCACAGGGCATCGGCCAGGAGCAGGAGTCGGGGCACCTGCTGATGGGGCACATAGCCCAGGAACACCACCCGATCCTGGAGCCCCTCCCGTTCCACGAAGCGGTGCACCTCGGCCCCGGCCTCGCCGGCGATCACCAGCTGGATCCCCTCCAGGCGTTTCAGGGCCCTGAGAAAGGCCCACACGCCCTCGCCCTTGTCGGCCAGTACGCCGGTGTAGAGGACCACAAAGGCGTCGGGCCGCGTACCCGGAATCCGGTCATCCGGCGAAATCTGGACCTGAAACCGGTCGGGATCGTAGCCGTGTTCAATGAGCACCGCCCGGGGACCCAGGTCAATGTTCTGATACACCTTCACAGGCACATCGGCCTTGCGGACCAGGAATCGCCGGAGCCGCGTGTGCAGGGACCGGTGGATCGGGGAGGGCACCCGGTGACCGGTGGGCCAGAGGTCCGTGAAGTCGGCCACCCAGGGGATCTTAAACCGCTGTTTGAGCATCCAGGCCACCAGGTGAGCCGTGTAGGGAGGGGACACGGAGTACAGGGCCCGGGGCCGGAACTGGCGTACGATCCGGCTCCCCAGGGCCACGGCAAAGGGAAGCCAGGGGATCCGGGCGTCGGGCAACAGAAAGAAGTTCAGGGTGAACCGACTCAGGCGTTCGTTGCGGAGGCTCAGTTGTACCTGCTTTTTGCCCATCAGAAAAAGGATCCGGGAGAAGTCCAGGGACTCGGACCGGAACACGCGCATGTTTTGGGCCTCGGCGGCCAGGCGGGGATCCCGGGCGTAGTAGGCGATGTCCTTGACGGTGAGGATCAGGGGTTCCCAGCCGAATTCCGGCAGGTATCGGGCGGAGTGAAACGGCCGCAGCACCCCCGCCATCCCCAGGGGCGGGAAGTAGTAGGAGACGATGAGTACCCGTTTCCGCAGGGACGAGGAGGGACCCGGGATCCTGGTGGAACGAGCGGTCTGCTTCGGCATGGGGGGGCCGGGGGACCGGGGACTATCGGTCCACTTCGCCCAGAACGGGGTCCAGGCTGCCGATGATGGCCACGGCGTCGGCGATCAGGTGGCCCGGCAGGATGTGCTCCAGGATCTGGATGTTCATAAAGGCCGCCGGTCGGATCCGGACCCGCCAGGGCTTGCCCGTGCCGTCCGACACGAGGTAGAAGCCCAGTTCGCCCTTGGGGCCCTCCACCGAGGCGTACACCTCCCCCGCCGGAGGCAACACTCCCTCGGTGAAGTGCTTGAAGTGGTGGATCATCTCCTCAATGGAGGCGTACACCCGGCTCTTGGGCGGTGGCACCACCTTGAAGTCGTTGATCAACACATCGCCCCCGGGCAACTGGTCCAGACACTGGCGGATGAGGGAGACCGACTGGCGCATTTCCTCCATCCGTACCAGGTACCGGTCGTAGACATCGCCGTGGGTGCCTGTGGGCACATCAAAGTTCAGCCGGTCATACACACAGTAGGGTTCGTACTTCCGGACATCGTAGGCGATGCCCGAGCCCCGGAGCACGGGGCCGGTGGCCCCCAGGTCCAGGGCCCGTTCCCTGGGGATGATACCGATCCCCCGGGTTCGGTTCAGCCAGATGGGATTTTTCGTCAGCAGGGTTTCCAGGTCTCGCAGGGTTTTGGGAAACTGGTCCACGAAGTGGCGGAGTTTTTCCTCAAAGCCTTCGGGGAAGTCGGCCATGAGGCCGCCGATCCGCAGGAAGGCGTTGTTCATCCGCTGGCCGGTGAGTTCTTCCAGAAGGTCGTAGATCTTCTCGCGTTCGCGGAAGGCGTAGAGGAACACGGTGACGGCGCCGATGTCCGTGGCGTGGGAACCCAGCCAGACCAGGTGGCTTTCAATGCGGGAGAGTTCGGCGAGGATCACCCGGATGTACTTGGCCCGCTCCGGGATCTCCTGGGTGATGCCCAGGAGTTTTTCTACGGCCAGGACATAGGCCAGGTTGTTGGAGAGGGGGGCCAGGTAGTCCAGCCGGTCGGTATAGGGGATGATCTTGAAGTACTGGAGGTTTTCGGCGATTTTCTCGGTGCCCCGGTGCAGGTACCCGATGACGCTCCGGGCCTGGACGATGGTCTCGTGGTCCAGGGTGAGCACCACGCGGAACACCCCGTGGGTGGAGGGGTGTTGGGGCCCCATGTTGAGTTCCACGGTTTCCGTGGGCAGGCCGACCTCTTCGCGAAACTCCATGGCGTTCACCTTTCCAGTTTCAACAGCGGCAGGCACATCTCCTCCAGGGAGACGCCGCCGTGGTAGATGCCCCCGCGATAGGTCTTCTCAAAGCGGCGGACATCCGAAGGATACACCAGGTAATGGTACACCGTCGCCAGCAGGAGGCGGGACCCCCGGTTGGTGGGCAGGCCATACTCGGGCAGGTGGGTCCACAGGATGCCGCCCCGACCGGTGGTCCGCACGGAATCCCCGAACTTGAACCGAAGGCCGGGCGTGAGTTCGCCTCCGCCCTGGACCACCAGGGCGTCCCGGCCCTCCACCCAGCCGTGGTCGGTGGTGAGGAACACGGTATAGCCCAGGTCCAGCAGGCGTTCCACCTTTTCAAGGAACCGGGCTTCCTGGATCACATAGTCGGCCCAGCGCATGAAGGCGCCCTCGTCCGGTGTCAGGTCCTTGAGGGAGGGCACCTCCAGCCGCAGGTGGCTCAAAAGGTCAATGAAGTTGACGGAGAACACCTCAAAGGGTAGCCGGCCCACGGGCACCGCCTGGAAGGCCCCCAGGTGGTTGATCTTGTGGACCCCATGCTGCAGGGAGCCCAGGCCGTGTTCGTGGAGGAATTCCTCCAGGAGTTCCCGTTCGTGGCGGTTGTCCAGGGTCCAGCCGGGGTGGCGGCGTTCAATGTCGTAGGGGAGGAGACCTGCGTACAGGGCGTTGCGGGCGAAGGGGGTGGCCGTGGGCAGGAGGGCCATGTACAGGTGTTGCTCCACCCGGGCCGGGCTGGGCAGACGGTGGCTCAGGGCCACAAACTGATCCAGGCGGAAGTTGTCAAAGATGAAAAGGGCGGTCTTCTTCTCCCGGAGCACCGGCAGGATTTGGCGTTTCAGAAGGGTGTGGGACCAGTCCAGGGTTTCGTCGTTGAGGGCCTCCTGGTAGTTCCGTTCTACCCAGCGGGCGAACTCCTGGTTTTCGGCGCGCATCTCGTCGGCCCAGGCGTCCAGTCCTTCCTGGTACCGGAGTTCGGCCAGCAGTCGGGCCCGCTGGAGCCAGCCGTGGGCGTCCATGGGCAGCCGGTTCAACTCAGCGTAGGCCTGGGCCATCTTTCGCCCCTTGAGCCGGCGCTTGATCTTTTCTGCCTCCAGCCGCTTGATCAGGGCCAGGACCTGGCTGGGCTGCACGGGCTTCACGATGTAATCAAACACATCCTCGGCCACCGATTCTTCCATCACCTCGCGGTCGGTGACCATGGTGACCAGGGCCACGGGCACATGGGGCGCCAGTTTGCGGACCTCCCGCAGGGCCGTGAGCCCATCCATGCCGGGCATCCGGTAGTCCAGGATGACCAGGTCAAAGGAGGTGACCTTCAGGGCCTCCAGGGCGTCCTCCGGCCGGTCAAAGGGCACCACTTCCACCCCCTCGCGTTCCAGAAACAGGATGTGGGGTCGCAGACCTTCAATTTCATCGTCCACCCACAGAATCCGCATGGCACGGGGATTATAGGGGAATTTTCGGACCGTTACTACGGCCCCCGGCGGTGGCACGTGTCCGGTTTGACTTCCCTCTGAGGGCTCCCTAAACTTAACCGTTCATGGATCTCCAAGCCTATCTGAGGGAACAGAAGGCGCAGGTGGATGCTGCCCTGGATCGGTTTCTGCCGCCGGAACAGGAAGAACCTCGCACGCTGCATCGGGCCATGCGGTACACCCTGTTCGCCGGCGGCAAACGGCTGCGCCCCATCCTGGCGCTTGCAGCCTTTGAGACAGCGGGTGGCACCGACCCGGACCAGGTGATGCCCCTGGCCTGCAGCCTGGAACTCATCCACACCTTCTCCCTGATCCACGACGACCTGCCCGCCATGGACGACGACGATTACCGGCGGGGCCAGCCCGCCAGCCATAAGGTCTTCGGGGAGGGCATGGCCATCCTGGCCGGGGACGCCCTGTTTGCGGCGGCCTTTGAGGTGGCCCTCCAGGCACCCCTGCCGCCCGAAGTGCTGGTGCGAGCCCTGCGGGAACTCACCTGGGCCTCGGGGCCGGAGGGTATGATCGGCGGACAGGTGGAAGACCTGGAGGCCGAAGGTCAGCCGCCCACACCGGAACGGGTACTCCGGATCCATCGCAAGAAGACGGCAGCCCTCATCGCCTCCTCCCTGGCCCTGGGAGGGATCGCCGCCCAGGCGTCGGAGGTGGACATCCAGGTGCTCAAGGAGGCCGGGATGGCCATGGGCCTGGCTTTCCAGATCGTGGACGATTTGCTGGACGAGGTGGCCTCGGACCAGGCTCTGGGGAAACGCTCCCACAAGGACCGGGCCCGGGGCAAGTGCACCTATCCCCGGGTGTTCGGCCTGGAACGGGCCCGGGAAGATGCCCGAACCTACGCCCGCCAGGCCAAGGAGATCCTGCAGCGCGCCTTTGGGCCCCGCTCGGCCCGACTCCAGGAGATCGCCGACTTTATCGTGGAACGAAGTTACTGATGTTGGTTCTCCAGCAGATGTTCACCAACGCCTACCTGTGGTTGCCCCTGCTCACGGGCATCGGGGTGCAGGTGTTCAAATTCGTGTACCACTGGCTCCGCGAACGCACGCCCAACTTTGAGTGGCTGGTGGCCACCGGCGGAATGCCCAGTGCCCACTCGGCCTCGGTGATGGCCCTGGCCACCCTGGTGGGCCTGCGCCACGGCTTTGATTCCGCCCGCTTCGGCGTCACGCTGTACTTTAGCCTCATCGTGATGTACGACGCCGCTGGCCTGCGCCGCGCGGCAGGAAAGCAGGCAGCCGTCATCAACCGGATGCTGCGGGAGTTCTCGGAGTTCCATCGGGTGCCTGAAACCCGGCTGCGGGAACTCCTGGGCCACAGTCCCACCGAGGTGCTGGTGGGGGCCGTGCTCGGGGTCCTGGTGGCCGTGGTGTTCCACGAGGTGCGCACATGAAGGGATTGGCGGATCTCGTGCTCCTGGCCCTGCCCATCCTCTGGGCGATCACGGTCCACGAGTATGCCCACGCCTGGATGGCTGATCGCCTGGGGGATCCCACTGCCCGCCTGGCCGGCCGGCTGACCCTGAATCCCCTGAAACACCTGGATCCCATCGGCACCCTGCTCTTTTTTATCGTCCGCATCGGCTGGGCCAAACCCGTGCCCGTTCAACCCCTGTCCTTCCGACACCCCCGGCGGGATATGGCCCTGGTGGCCATCGCCGGGCCCGTGTCCAATGTGCTTTCGGCCTTCTTCTTCGGGTTCCTGGCCCGCCTGTTGCCCCTGGGCGGCCCCTGGCACCTGCTGCTGGTGTACTTCGTGTACATCAACCTGGTGCTCGCCTTTTTTAACCTGATCCCCCTGTTTCCCCTGGACGGCTGGACCGTGCTCAAGTTCTTTTTGCCCCACGAACCCTGGGTGTATACCCTGGAACGGTCCGGCCCGATCCTGCTCCTCCTGCTCCTGGTCATGCCCGCCTTCGTGGGCTTTCATCCCATCGGCCAGATCCTGCAGCCCCTGCTCCGCATCGGCT
Organism: uncultured bacterium; assembly: GCA_964638465.1. GTDB lineage: Bacteria > Hydrothermota > Hydrothermia > WGAB01 > WGAB01 > WGAB01. The sequence goes on from CAZXAO010000016.1 coordinate 8,013, forward strand.
TAAAACTCACCCTGGGAGGAGCACTCTGATGGGCGTTCGTATCGTGGGAATCGGTGCGTATGTGCCAGAACGGGTCCTGACCAACCAGGACCTGGAACGCATGGTGGACACCTCGGACCAGTGGATCCGGGAGCGCACCGGCATCCGGGAACGCCGGATCGCCGCGGACCACGAGGCCACCTCCGACCTTTCGTACCACGCCAGTCTGCGCGCTCTGGAGCACGCCGGCCTCTCCCCCGAAGACCTGGACATGATCATCGTGGGAACCGCCACGCCGGACATGATGTTTCCAGCCACCGCCTGCCTGCTCCAGGCACGGCTGGGCATCCGGAACCGCCCCTGCTTTGATGTGGAAGCCGGGTGCCCGGGCTTCGTGTTCACCCTGGAGGTGGCCCGGGGGATGCTCAGCCTCAACGACACCTACCGGCGGATCCTCGTGGTGGGCGCCGATACCCTGAGCCGGATCACCGACTGGACCGACCGCAACACCTGCGTGCTCTTCGGCGACGGTGCCGGTGCCGTGGTGGTGGAAAAGGACGACTCGGATCGGGGAATCCTGGCCACCGTGCTGGGCGGCGACGGCACCCTGGGCGACCTGCTGTACCTGCCGGCCGGCGGCTCCCGCAGGCCGGCGTCGCCGGAAACCGTGGCCAACCGGGAACATTTCATCAAGATGGAAGGCCGGGAGGTGTTCCGGTACGCGGTGCTGGGCATGCAGGAGTCGTCGCTGGCGGCCCTGGACAAGGCCGGCCTCACGCCCGATCAGGTGGACTGGCTGGTGCCCCATCAGGCCAACTGGCGGATCATTGACGCCACGGCCAAACGCCTGAACCTGCCACCGGAAAAGGTGTATGTCAACATCGACCGCTATGGCAACACCTCGGCGGCCTCCATCCCCATTGCCCTGAATGAGATGGCGCAAAAGGGGTTGCTGAAGGAAGGGCAGATCGTGCTGCTCGTGGCCTTTGGCGCAGGGTTCACCTGGGGGGCCACGGTGATCCGGTGGTAGCCATGCGGGTGTTCGTGGCGGGATGTAGCGGCTTCGTAGGCACGGCCCTGCGGCGAAGGTTGCTGCGGGCCGGCATCTCGCTGTTTTGCCTGTCTCGACGACGCCAGCCCCCGGAACCCGGGGTCCAGTGGCTCCAGGGCGACGCCGCCGAGCCTCAGGAAACCTGGCATCCCCGGCCCGAAGGTTCCCTGGAGGCCGTGATCAACCTGGTGGGCATCCTCAAGGCCCGCCCCCGTCAGGGCATCACCTTTGAAAGGAGCCATGTCCGGGTGACCGAGAATCTGCTCCGCTGGGCCCGGGACCGGGGCATTCGCCGGTTCCTGCAGATGAGCGCCCTGGGCATTGAGGCAGCCGAAACCCCGTACCAGCGCACCAAACTCCAGGCCGAGCACCTCGTGCGGGAGAGCGGACTGGCCTGGACCATCTTCCGGCCCTCGGTGATCTTTGGTCGGAGCCCCACGGGCAACGACGCCGTGCACCTCCTGATGAAGTACATGACCTGGCTCCGGGTGATGCCCTACTTTGTGTCCAGCGCTCCCTACGAGTTGCAACCCGTGTATGTGGGGGATGTGGCCCAGGGGTTCCTCCGTGCCCTGACCGACGACCGGGCCGTGGGCCAGACCTGGGAGATCGGAGGTCCCCGGGTGTACACCTATCGGGCGTTCCTGCGCACCCTGGCCCAACGGGTCCGCGGACCCGTTTTCCTGGTGCCGGTGCCCGAGGGGCTGATGCTCGGGGTTTCGTCGGTGTTCCAGCGCCTGCCCTTCTGGCCCATTACGCCGGACGAGATCCGGATGCTCCGGGGCCGGAATGTCGCCCCCCGGGCCCGGGAGTACTTCGCCTGGCTGGGCCAGGACCCTGTGCCTCTGGAGGATTACCTTGACGGAAAAATCGCTGAGGAAGACGGCTGAGGACCTGTTGCGGCTGAAACGAACCCTTCGGACCGGGTGGGACTACTACGGCTATGGCCCTCCCGAGACCGTGGCGGCCCATACCTTTGGCGTGGCCGTGCTCACCCTGCTCCTGGGACGATGGCTCCGGCAACGGGGCCAGCCGGTGAACCTGGAACGGGCTCTGGCCATGGCTCTGCTGCACGAGGCAGGCGAGGCTCGCATCGGTGATCTCCACCTGGAGGCCCGCCGGTGGATCGGCCCCGCCGTGGAGGAGGGGGAACGGGCCGCCGCCCGGGAAGTGCTCCAGGACCAGGGCCTGGTGGCCCTGTACCAGGAGTTTGAGGCAGGCGAAACCCGGGAGGCCCGGCTGGTCCGCGCCGCCGACAAACTGGAACTGCTCCTGGAAGCCCGGGAACGGGCGCGCACGCCCTGGGAAGTGGTGCGCACCATCTTCCAGACTCCGGTCACCCGGGAAGCCCTGGCCGGTTTCCCCGAACTCCAGGCCTGGCTGGAGGACCTGGAACGGGAACTGGGGGAGGAATCATGAGAACACGCCTGGTGGCCCCTTCGCTGATGGCGGCGGACTTCGCCTGCCTGGAACGGGTGGTGCGACAGCTGGAACGGGCGGGCGCCGACCGGTTCCACATGGATGTCATGGACGGCCACTTCGTGCCCAACCTGACCTTTGGTCCTCTGGTGGTGGAGGCCGTCCACCGGTTGACCCCGCTACCCCTGGACAGCCACCTGATGATCACGAACCCGGGGGACTTCGTGGAGGCCTTTGCCCGGGCGGGGACCCACACCCTGATCTTTCACATTGAGACGGTTCCGGACCCCGGGCCCCTGATCCAGGAGATCCGGCGGCACCGGATGCAACCCGGGGTGGCCCTGAATCCCGCTACCCCGCTGGCGGCCGTGGAACCCTTCCTGGCCCAGGTGGACGAGGTGCTGGTGATGACCGTTCACCCCGGTTTTTACGGCCAGGCCTTTCTGCCCGAGGTGTTGCCCAAGCTGGACCGGCTTCTGGCCCTGCGGGACCGGCGGTATCCGGCGCTCCGGATCGCCGTGGACGGAGGGATCAACCGGCAGACCATTGCCTACTTTGAGCAGCGGCCCGTGGACCTGGTGGTCTCGGGCTCCTATGTGGTGCAGGCCGCCGATCCGGCGGCCGCCATTGCTGTGTTGAAAGGGGGCAAACCCACGCCTTAAAATAAGCCCCGCAAACCAAGCGACGGAGGAAACGACGGTGGTCAAAATCAGACTCATGCGGATCGGCAAGCGGAACCGGCCCCTCTACCGGCTGGTGGTGATGGATTCCCGTACCCGCAGGAATGGGAAGATTCTGGATATCGTTGGCCATTACGACCCCCTCCACGAGGGTGTCTACCGGGTGGATCTGGAAAAGGTGGACGAGTGGATTCGGAAGGGGGCCCAGGTAACGGAACGGGCCGCGGCTTTGATCAAGTTGGCGCGCAAGACGCAATCTCAAGGGGAAACGACGGTGGTGTCCGCCACCACTCCTGAAGAGGGCTGAGCCTAAAAGGAGGTGTAAACCATGGCAGATCTGAAGGAACTCATCGAGTATGTCGCGAAGGCGCTGGTGGACAACCCTGACCTCGTGTCCGTGACGGAGATCCCCGGTGAAAAGACGGTCATCTACGAACTGAAGGTGGGCGAGGGTGATCTTGGCAAGGTGATCGGCCGGGAGGGCAAAACGGCCAAGGCCATCCGGACCATCATCTCGGCGGCCGCCATGAAGAAGGGCAAGCGGGCGGTCCTCGAGATCCTTGAGTAATCCAAGGAAAGACCCCCACGCCCTGGTTGCGGTAGCCCGCATTACTCGCCCGTACGGACTTCGGGGTGAGGTGAAAATCCTCGCCCTGACGGATACGGCAGAGGAACTGTACCGCTTTTCCCGCTTTATCCTGCTTCGCGGTGGCGAACGGCACACCCTGCAGGTAGAATCCCTGCGGCCCGGTGGCGGACACCACTTCATTCTGAAGATCCAGAGCGTCCACCATCGCGAAGAAGCCGAGGCCCTGCGGGGCCGCGTCCTCTTCGTGGAACGCCAGGAACTGGCCCCCATTGAAGAGGCCGACACCTACTACTTCCACGACCTGGTGGGCCTGACCGTGCTGGACCCGGAGGGCACACCCCTCGGAGAGGTGCACGATGTGCACCGATTCGGCATCGGGGAAACCCTGGAAATCCGCACCACCGGGGGAGAACATATCCTCGTGCCCTTCGCCCGGGAGTATGTCCTGGAGATCAACCTGGAGGAGGGATGGCTTCGCATCCGAAGGAAAGAAGGCCTCTTCTGAGGATTGACATCATCACCCTGTTCCCCGAGTACTTTGCATTCCCCCTGCGGGTGGGCCCGGTCCGCCGCGCCCTGGAACAGGGAACCCTGCAGGTGCATCTCCTGGACCTGCGGTCCTTCGCCGATCACCCCAAGGAGGTGGACGATACCCCCTACGGGGGCGGAGCCGGAATGGTGCTGAAGCCCGAGCCCCTGGTCCGGGCCATTGAGTCCGTTCGCACCCCGGAAAGCCTGGTCATTTTGTTCTCTCCCCAGGGGGAACGCCTGGAACACCGCCGGGTCAAGGACCTGGCGGGCCGATCCCACCTGATTCTCGTGTGTGGCCGGTATAAGGGTGTGGACGAACGGGTGCGCCGCTGGGTGGACCTGGAACTGTCCATCGGTGACTATGTGCTCTCCGGCGGAGAGCCCGCTGCCCTGGTGCTCCTGGATGCCGTGGCCCGGTGGCTGCCCGAAAGCCTGGGAGACCAGGACTCGGCCCTGACGGATTCCTTTGAAACCGGCCTCCTGGAGGCCCCCCTCTATACCCGGCCTGCCGAGTTCCGGGGCCTGCAGGTGCCCGAGGTGCTCCGGTCCGGGAACCACGCGGAGATCCACCGCTGGCGGCGGAAGCAGGCGCTGCTCCGGACCCTGCTCCGCCGACCCGATCTGCTGGAACAGATGTCCCTGAACGAGGAGGATCGTCGGCTTCTCCAGGAGGCCCTGGAGGAGTATGAACAGCAGGGGCCCGAACAGGCCCCGGAAAACCAGGAGCCGTCGTCATGAGGTTTCAAGATCAGGTGGTGCTGATCACCGGTGCGTCCACCGGGATTGGCTGGGCCACGGCCCAGGCCTTCGCCCGGGAAGGGGCCCGGGTGGCTCTGGTGGCCCGTCGTGCAGAAACCCTCCAGAGGCGGTTTGAGGAACTCGGGGGCAACCCCGAGCGCGTGGCCGTGTTTCCCGCGGATGTCACCCAGGAGGCCCGGGCCCGGGAGGTGGTCCAGACGATCCTGGACCGCTGGGGCCGCCTGGATGTCCTGGTGAACAATGCAGGCATTGCCATTGACAAACTCTTGCTCCGTCTGACGCCGGAGGACTGGCACCGGATCCTGGAGGTCAACCTGACGGGGATGTACTACTTTTCCCGGGCGGTTCTCCGGCCCATGCTCAAGCAGCGGCGGGGGGTGATCGTGAATGTCTCTTCGGTGGTGGGCATCACCGGCAACCCGGGCCAGTCCGCCTATGCCGCCTCCAAGGCGGGCATGATCGCCTTTACCCGCTCCCTGGCCCGGGAGGTGGGGAGCCGCCAGGTCCGGGTGGTGGCCGTGGCCCCGGGCTATGTGGAAACCCGGATGACCGAAGGGTTACCCGAGGCGGTGAAGGAGGCGTATCGCCAGCAAATTGCCCTGGGCCGACCGGCCCAGCCCGAGGAAATCGCCCGTGTCATCCTGTTCCTGGCCTCGGAGGACGCCTCCTACATCACCGGCCAGGTGATCGTGGTGGACGGCGGCATGATCTGAGGCCGGGCGGCCCGGCCCCCGCACCGTCAGGGGAGGGGGCGGCCAGGGAACCGCCAGATCAGCTGGATCCCGGCGACGGGCGAGGAACGGCGTTCTGCCGCCCGCTGTTTCCACAAAAAGCCTGCCTGCCCCCGGACCTCCAGACCCTTCCCGGAAGTCCATTCCCAGAGGACCATCCCCTGAAGAAACCGGGTGGGCGTGCCCCGCAGGAAGTTGTCCTGGGGGAACCGATAGCCGGGGACCTCGGGCCCGTCTTCAGGCACCGGCCACGGTGTGTCGGCCCGGTTCTCCCCCCGCACCCGCCACTGGAGTTCTACCCCCAGGTGGAACCCTGGACCCCTTCGTTGCCATCGCACCCAGGCCATCTCCAGGTCGGGCCCAAAGGGGTGCCCTGTAGGGATCCCGTAAAGTTCAAACCGGTCGTAGGCGTGGAAGTGGTTGTACACCCAGGCGCTGATCCGGGCGTACTCGGCGTGCCAGGCCCAGGCTCCCCGCCCCCCCTCCAGACCCACCAGCCAGGCCAGATGGTTGGGCTCGTGGTAGAGATCCGGTGCGTACTGGAAGTCGTCCACCAGAAACTCGCCGTACAGGTGGAGGAAGGGAACCGGCCGCCAGCGGCCGTGGAAGAACCACAGGATGTTGCCGTCGGCCATGGGATAGTGGTTGAACTGGTTCGTGTAGTAGAGGGTGAAGGGGTTGGCAAACAGGAATTGGAAGGTCATGTGGCCCCCGTACCGGAAAGCCTCACTGAAGCCCAGGCGCAGGGGGCCCAGGGTCAGGCTCAGGCCGTGGAAGGACAGGTACCGGTGGGCCCGAAATTCGGGTGAGGTGTCCCCGGGGTAGGTGGTATTCCGGGCCAGGAGGTCGGGCCATTGGGAGAGCAGATGATGGAACTCCAGGGGCCCCTTCCGGAACTGCCAGGCCACGAAGTCCATGGGAGGGGCTTCTTCGCTGAACAGAAGGGGGAAACGGGCCGACTCGCCGAAGTGCAGGGGGGCCCGCCCCGCAGCCAGACGCAGGGAGGACAGGGGATGCCAGCGGAGCAGGGCCCGGCGGAAGTCGGACCGGAAAAGACCGTGGAACTCCTGGATGGGGTAGACACCGTCCTGACCGGTCTTGAGCAGGGGTTCCCATACCAGGCTCCAGGGACCCCGGCGATGGATCAGGGCCAGGGTGCTGGTGGTCCAGAGTTGGGTGTCCCGGTGGGCGGTCCAGGTGAAGAGGATGCCTTCAGAGGTGTCCTGTTCCCACAGGAGGAAGGTTCCGGGCCATGTGTCTCTCTGGAGGGTCAGATCCCGGTTCAGCAAACGGGGTTCCACCCCCTCGCCGAAGGCGAGGACTGCCAGGAGGAGCCACATGGGTTTTACAGGTCCAGGGGCACGAACTGGCCGCGGTTCTTCAGGCTACGGGTGGCGGCCTCCAGGATCTTCACGATCCTCAGGCCGAACGCACCGTCGGTCTTGGGCCGGAGGCCCTTTTCCACACACGCCACGAAGTGTTCGGCCTCTTCCCGGAGGGCCTCCTTGGAGCTGAGTTTCGGTGCCCACATGTCGCCCGTGCGGTATTCCACCAGGAAGCGATACAGGTGTTCGTTGGGCTCGCCGTTCTGATAGACCTCCACGCCCTTGTCGTAGACCTTGACCTTCTCGCTGGGCTCGGTGTCGTCGTAGACCACCATCTTTTTGGTGCCCCCGAGCACCAAGAGCCGGATCTTCACCGGGGCCAGCCAGCTGACATTCACATGGGCAATCACCTCGTTGGGGTAGTAGAGGGTCAGGTAGGCGATGTTCTCCAGGTCCGGGTTGTAGTGGGAGGCCCCGGTGGCCACCACCCCCTCGGGTTTGAGGTCCAGGAGGTACTCCAGGATGGAGAGGTCGTGGGGTGCGAGGTCCCAGAGGACATTGACATCGGGCTGAAAGAGCCCCAGATTCACCCGGATGGAATCAAAGTAGAGGATGCGGCCCAGGTCGCCGGATTCCACCAGTTCCTTGATCTTCTGGACCGCACCGGTGTAGATGAAGGTGTGGTCCACGAGCAGCACGAGGTTCTTTTGGTCGGCGAGTTCCACCAGTTCTTCGGCCTCCTCGGAGCGTGCGGTCAGGGGCTTTTCCACCAGCACATGCTTGCCCTCCTGGAGGGCTTTCTTGGCCAGTTCGTAATGGGCGAAGATGGGAGTGGCGATCAGCACCGCGTCTACCCGGGGATCCCGGATCACCTCGTCGGGATTGTCGGTCACCTGGATATGGGGATAGAGGCGCTGGGCCAGGACCCGGCGTTCCTCTTTGAGGTCGGCCACCCAGAGGACTTCGGCGTTCTCAATGGCGTTGAAGTTCCGGACCAGGTTTGGTCCCCAGTACCCGAACCCAATCACACCTACACGGATCATCATACCCCCCTAAAGAAGTTCTGGATTTGCTCGGCCACGAACCGAACCTCCTCTTCGGAGAGTTCGGCGAACATGGGTAGTGAGAGGGTCTGGCGGGCCACCCGTTCGGACACGGGCAGCGTCCCCTCCTCCAGACCCATAAAGGCGTAGGCCTTTTGCCGGTGTACGGGGATGGGATAGTGGATTCCCACCTGCACCCCGTGGGCCTTCAGGTAGTCCAGCAGGGCATCCCGCTGCTCGGTGAGAACGGTGAACAGGTGGTACACATGGCGGGCGTAGGGGGCCTCTTCGGGCAACTGCAGGTCCCCCACGCCCTCCAGGAGTTCCCGGTACCGGCGGGCCCAGTGGCGACGGCCCTCGTTCCAGCGGTCCAGGTGCTGCACCTTCTCCCGGAGCACCACCCCCTGCAGGTTGTTGATCCGCAGGTTCAGGCCGATGTAGTCGTGGTAGTACTTGCGGAAGGAGCCATGGTCCCGCAGGGCCCGCATCTTTTCGGCCAGGGCATCGTCGTTGGTGGCCACGGCACCGCCTTCGCCGTAGGCCCCCAGGTTTTTACCCGGATAGAAGCTGAAGGCCCCGGCCAGGCCCAGGGTGCCGGCCCGGAGCCACTTCCCTCCAGCCCTTTCGCTGCGGTACAGGGCTCCGTGGGCCTGACAGGCGTCCTCCAGCACAAACAGGCCGTGTTTCTCGGCGATCTCCAGGATAGGGTCCATGTCCGCCGGCTGGCCGTAAAGGTGCACTGGCAGGATACCCCGGGTCCGGGGGGTGATCTTCGCTTCAATCTGGGCGGGATCCATGGTGTAGTACCGGGGGTCCACATCCACGAACACCGGTGTGGCGCCCACGAAGGAGATGGCCTCGGCCGTGGCAATAAAGGTGTGGGACACGGTGATGATCTCGTCCCCGGGGTTGAGGTCCAGGGCCAGGAGCGGCAGGATCAGGGCGGCGGTGCCGTTGTTCACCGCCACCACATGCTTGACCCCCAGGTAACGGGCAAAGGCCTCTTCAAAGGCCTGGACCTGTTTGCCCTGGACGAAGGCGGTGGATCCCAGGATCTCCTGGAGCCCGGAGAGAAAGCCGTTGAGCACATCGGGCATCTGGGCCCGCAGGTCCAGAAACCGCACGGGTTGCTGGAAGAACTGGAGGCTTTCCGGGCGTTCCAGCAGGGTCTGGCTGGAGATCCCCGGGGCCTGGACCCCTTCGGGGGGGTCCACGACATAGGGAAACCCGAACCGCCGGGCGTAGGCATCCAGCAAGCGGGCCTCGGAGAGTTCCTCCTCCAGGAGCAGGGTCGGGTCCTCGGGGAGCAGGGTCAGGCGTTCCCGGAGGGCCTGGGGTAGGGGAGAGGCTGCCAGGGCACGGGACACCGGGGTGGTCCAGAGCCGGATCCCCAGGGTATCCACACGCTGGAGCGTGGAGGCGAGCTTCGGGGCCTGGGCCAGGTGCTTCAGGGCCTGGCTGCTCAGCAGGAGGTCGCGTCGCGCCATGATGGTTACTCCAGGGTTTTCCGGACCCGGGCGGCCTCGCCGTAGACCAGGGTCTTGGGGGGCACATCCTTGACCACCACGGAGCCCATCCCCACGATGGCCCCCCGTCCGATGGTCACGCCGCAGAGGATGGTGGATCCGGCGCCGATGGCTGCGTGGTCTTCCACCACGGTGGGGACGATCTCGTAGGCGTCAATGCGGTGGCCAGCCTCATCGCAGGACCGGGGGTGGAGGTCATTGGTGAAGATGACATTCGGTCCAATGAAGACGCAGGAACCAATCGTGACCCCCTCCGGGAT
>CAZXAO010000017.1:0-17755 GCA_964638465.1 uncultured bacterium
CACCTGGCCAACGGCGAGGGCCCCCTGGTCGTGTCCTACGAGAACGATTACCTGAGGGAACCGGGCATCCAGACACCCTCGAGCACTGTGGATCGCCGCTGGACCCTGGGACTGCAGATCCGCTATGTGGGCCCCCGCTGGACCCTGGTCAACGAACTGCGCCGCACCTGGATCCGGAACCTGGAGAACCAACCCGGAAACGATGTGAACCGCTGGGAATTCCGGTTCTACGCCGGACTGATCCTGGGCACCCCCTTTCAAGAAACCCTGGGAACTCCGGGCTCCCCCCCCTTCTGGCGTCGGTGGCACCGGTGGTGGCGTCGTCTCTGGTCCCGTGGCTGAACGCCTGATCTTCCTGGGAACCGGCACCGGCGTGCCCGACGGGCAACGCCTGCCCTCCTCACTCCTCCTCTGGACAGGCCCGGGATCCTGGCTCGTGGACCTGGGCCCCGGCGTCCTCCGGGCCGCCGTTCGGCACCTCACCCTCCCGGGCATCCGGCGGATCCTCATTAGCCACTTCCACCTGGACCACACGGCGGACCTGGCTGCCCTGTTCTTTGCCCTGAAGAACGCCCCGCACCGCCCTCCCTCCCTGCTCCTCGTGGGGCCTCCCGGTTTCCAGGCCTTTCTGGACCGCCTTCTGGCCGCCTTCGGCCTCTCCTCAGAGATCCCGGGGATCACCGTTCAGGTGGGCGAACTTCGGCCGGGGGAGATCCTGGAAACGGAGATTCCGGTCCAGGCCTTTGCCACAAACCACACCCCGGAGAGCCAGGGCTACCGATTCTACCTTCCGGGATTCAGCGTGGCCTATACCGGTGACACGGGATACCACCCGGACCTGATTCCACCGCTATTGGGCGTGGATCTGTTGATCACCGAGGTTTCTTTCCTGCAGCCGGCACCGGGACATCTCACCCCGGAGGACGCAGCACACCTGGCCCTGGAAACCGGCGCCCGACGCCTCGCCGTGGTGCACTCCTATCCAGGACAATCCAGGGAAATGCTCCGGCAACGCCTGCAGGCCCTGTTGCCCGAGGGGTATCCGGTGGATCTGCCGGAGGATGGGACGGTGTGGAACCTGGCGGACCTCAAAGGATCCGGCGCTTGACCCCGGGCCGGGAGGGTACGGGACGGGCCTCTTCTTCCACCAGACGCTTCCGGCGGAGCAGTTCCCGGTCGTAGGCGGTCATGAGATCCCGCCGCGACAGCACACCCACGCATCGGCCCTGATCGTCCACCACCGGCAACTCCTCAAAGCCCGTTTTGATGAACTCGGCCAGGGCCTTCTGGAGGTTGTCCGAAGGCTTGAGGGTGGGGGTACCGGTCTGGGCGATGTCGCCCACGATGAGGATGGGACTCAGGGTTCCCATCTCCCCGGAGAACAGGATGGACCGGAGGTCGTCGGCATAGAGGAAGCCCCGGAGTTTCCCCTGTTTGTCCACCACCGGAAAACAGTGGAATCGGGTTTCGGCGGCCCGGCGCAGGGCCTCCTGGATGGGCATCTCCTCGGGAAAATGGGGCACGAAGACGGGCAGGTCGGTGGCGTCCTGCACGCGGATGTCCTCCAGAATGTCCGTGAGAAACTCGCCCTGGTGGGCCGGCGAGTCCACCCGGCTGGGCACCTGGCTCTCGTAGATGCTCCAGCGGCCGGAGAAGAGGTACGCCAGGGACATGGACAAGGTCATGGGCACCAGGAGGTCGTAGTTGCCCGTCATCTCGGCCACCATCACCAGGGTGGAAAGGGGCACCTTGGCCACGGCAGCAAAGAAACTGCCCATACCCACCAGGGCAAAGGGGGTGCTGTCGTGAATGACCGAGGGGAACAGGTGCTGCATGGCCACCCCAAAGGCCCCGCCCAGCATGGCCCCGATCACCAGAGAGGGGGCGAAAACCCCGCCCGACCCCCCGGAGCCGATGGTCAACGCCGTGGCCAGGATCTTTAAAAGGGCAATGCCCAGAAGCAAACCCAGGGTGAGTTTGCCGAGGAGCGCCAGCTGGAGCCAGCCGTAGGAGGTGCCCAGAACATAGGGGAAGGCCAGGAGGATCAGACCCAGCAGGAGTCCACCCACCATGGGTTTGATGTGGTTGGGCACCTGCCAGGCCCGGAAGAGGTCCCGGGTACCATAGAATACCCGGACATAGAGGAAGCCAAAGGGCACGAGCACCAGACCCAGGAGACCGAAGAAGGGGAGTTCCACCACCGAGAAGGTATACGGGTGGGTGCGAAAGATGGGGGTAAAGGAGTAGACCAGGCCGAACACGCTGTAGGCGAAGATGGCCGAGATGATGGAGGGGACCACGGCGTCGGACTCAAAGTCCGGCCGACTGTAGAGCACCTCCACGGAGAAGAGGGCACCGCCCAGGGGCGCCCGGAAGATGGCGCCGATGCCCCCGCCCACACCGGCGATGGTGAGGATCCTTCGGTCCCGCACGGGCAGCCGCAGCACCCGGGCGAGTACAGAGCCAAAGCCCGCACCGATCTGAGCGATGGGGCCCTCACGGCCGGCCGAGCCACCGGTGCCGATGGTGATGGCGCTGGCCACCACCTTGATGAGGGGCACAATGGGCCGGATCAGGCCTCCCCGTCGGTGAAAGGCTTCAATGACGGCGTCGGTGCCGTGGCCCTCGGCCTCGGGCGCAAAGGTGTACACCAGAAAGCCGGTGATGAGACCTCCTACGGTGGGCACCACGAGGAGAAGCCAGCGATGGGCCACGGAGAAGGACACGACTTCAGGGACACCGCCTTCTCCGGCGGGCAGGGGCATCACGACCCCCACGAGTTCGCCCAGGGCCCAGTGGTGGATCACCCCCAGGAGCCAGTGGAAGAACACGGCTCCCAGGCCGGCCACGATACCCACCAGTCCGCCCAGGAACAACCACTTTCCCAGCAGGCGGAACTGAATGGCGTGGAGGAATTCCCGAAGTGCCTTCACCGTACCCGTAGATGATGCAGGCCAGGGTGTCGAAACTCAAGGAATGGCTGAAAGTTTCCCGGTTTCAGAGGTCGTGCCGTCGGCGGACCCCCAGGCCCGGGGTGTCGGGCACCCGCAGGTGGCCCTCCTGGATCCAGGCACCCTCAAAGGGGTCGTCTGCCAGCAGGTAGGCGCCGTCCAGGTCCACGAAATCGGCAAGGGATGCGATGTGGGCGGCAGCCGTGATGCCCAGCGAGGTTTCCACCATGCATCCCAGCATCACCTTCAGGTGGAACGCCCGGGCGATGGCCACCATACGCAGGGCCTCCCGGATCCCCCCACTTTTGGCCAGTTTGATGTTGATCCCGTCCACACGACCCACAAGCCGGGGCAGGTCGGCGGCCGTGTGCACGCTTTCGTCGGCGAACACGGGCAGGGGACTGCGGGTCGTCACATAGGCCAGGCCCTCCAGGTCGTCGGGAGGCACCGGTTGTTCCACGAGTTCCACCCCCAGATCGGCCATTCGTTGGATCTTCTGAACGGCCTCCTTGGGATACCAGGCGCCGTTGGCATCCACGCGGAAGGGTTTTTCCGTGTGCCGTCGCAGTTCCTGGAGGATCTCCAGGTCGCCAGGCTGGCCCACCTTAATCTTGTATGCCGGAAATCCGGGATGGGCCTTCAGATCCCGCACCATCTCCTCCGGTGTCCCAAGACCGATGGTGTACGAGGTGGGCACCGGCGTCCCCGAGAGCCCCAGCAGCCGGTACACGGGGACGCCCAGTTCCTGGCCCACATGGTCGTACAGGGCCATGAGCAGGGCGTTTTTGGCAGAGGTGTGGCCCGCCGCCAGCCGATGGAGCCGGCGTTCAATCTCCTCCAGGGCAAAGGGATCGTCGCCGAGCACAGCTTCGGCCTCCTGCAGGAAGGCCAGAACGCCCTCCAGGGTGTCGCCGTGGGACCGGTAGGCGGCGGCCTCGCCCAGGCCCCGACCCACCTGCACAATCACCACGGTCTTCTCCCGGGTGGTGGCCCGGGCAATGGCAAAGGGACGGGCGGGATGGATCGTCAGGGTCTCCACCTGGACCTTCAGCGCCATACGGTGCCCAATTATACGAGAGGGCATGGCAGCCGGGCTGCCTTTGCCTTATCATTTTGGTCAAGTAAGTCAACAAAGGAGGAACCCCATGCTGCAGGTCACCTTGAAGGGACAACCCGTGGCCGTAGGAGGCGATCGCCTGGTTCAGGTGGGAGATCCAGCGCCCCGCGTGGTGGTGGTCACCAAGGATCTCCAGGAGAGAGCCGTGGGCGGGGCCACCGGAAAACTGCAGGTGCTCATCACCGTTCCCTCCCTGGACACCGAGGTGTGCGCCCTGGAAACCAAACGATTCAACGAACAACTCGCCGCCTTCGGTGATTCGGTGGAGGGAGTGGTCATCTCCATGGACCTTCCCTTTGCGGCCCGGCGGTTCTGCACCGCCGAGGGCATTGACAATGTGGAGGTGGCCTCCGATTTCCGGGATCGGGCCTTCGGCCGGAACTACGGCGTCGTGATCCAGGAGGGGCCGCTTCAGGGGCTGCTCGCCCGCGTGGTCTTTCTCGTGGACCCCGAGGGCCGGGTGGTCTACAAGCAGGTGGTGCCGGAGATCACCCACGAGCCCAACTACGAGGATGTTCTGGCCGCCCTGAGGCGTCATCTGGCGGGGTAAAGGCGGAACCCCCGGGCCTGCACCGGCCCCCTCAGGGCGACAGATCCAGGCCTACACCGGTGTGGTGGCGGATCCAGCCGCCATCGTTGCAAAAGGGGCCCCCCGTGGGATAGACATCCGTGCCCCCGAGGTCCAGGAACACCCCGATTCCCTGGAACCCCCGGGAAGGCTTCTGGTCGCCGAGGCCGATGTCCTCGGTGAGGGTATACACATCGTTGCCCGCCCGGTCCACGAAGAGCCCCACGGAGTTGTGGAGGCCCACGCCGATCCCCCCGGAAACCGCATAGGTGTCGTCGCCTCCCTGGTCCACCAGGATTCCCACGGAGAAGTCGTGGCCTTCCCCCAGTGAAGGTCCCAGGCGGCTGTAGTACAGGTCGTTGCCTGCCCGATCCACCAGGATTCCCGCGGAGAGGTGGATCCCGGCCCCCTGGGCGTACTCCTGGGCCCGGTAGGCGTCGTCGCCGGCTTCGTCCAGGAGCATCCCCAGGGAGAACCAGTAGGAGCTGCCCTGGGCATAGACCTCGGCGGCGTACACATCGTTCCCCTGAAAGTCTGCCAGGAGGCCGACACCGCCGGAGGCGTGGCCCCGCCAGCCCATGGCGAACCCCTGGGCAAAGGACCGGTAGTTCTCCGGCAACAGGGGGCGGTGGCGGTACCGTCCTCCCGCGGTGTACTGGTCATCGCCCGCCAGGTCCAACAGCAGGCCCATGCCCCACACCGAGCCGAAGCCCTGGCCCCAGTCTTCCAGGAGGTAAGCGTCGTCCCCCTGATGATCCACCAGAAGGCCCAGGCCAAAGGTTCCCGCTGCCTGGCCATGGAAACCCGCCCGATACAGGTCGTCGCCCTGTTCGTCCACCAGGATGCCGATGCCCCAGAGGCCCGTGCCCTGGCTGAGGAACCCCGAGCGGTAGGTGTCGTTCCCGGCGAGGTCGTACAGAACCCCCAGTCCCAGAAGTCCTGTGGCCAGGCCTGCAGGCCGTTGGGGCTCGTAGGTGTCGTCCCCTCCCAGGTCCAGCACTATGGCGACCGGTGAGCCCTGCGGGATCCCCAGGCCACTGGCCACCCGGGGAGCCCGGTACCGGTCGTTGCCTCCCAGGTCCACCAAGACCTCGGGCAGCTGATCGTGGAGATCGTCCCCGCGGCCGGCCACCTGGATCACCACACCGGCAACGGTATCCACGAAGGCCGTATCCACCGAGAGTTGCTGCAGGGCGGGGATCACCCGTTGCAGGGTGCGGGTCAGTATCAGGGCTCCGGCCAGGAGTTCCGTGTACTGGACCCTTCGGCTCAAGCGGAGCACGGTGGGTTCCTTCACCTGCCAGGAGGTATCCACGGGAACGCCGAACTCCCGGAGCAACTGGCCTTTCAGGGTATCGCTTAAGGAGTCGTCCTCATCGGCCCACAGGTGGTAGGCCACATAGCGCAGGGTATCCTGCTGGGCGGGCGTAAGGGCATGGAAGGCCCTGGCCACATGGGTCCGGGCCTCTCGGAGGGCCACGGCCAGGGCTTCCACCGCCTGGCCCAGGCCCTTGATCTCCGGAGATGATCGGTGCCGGTTCTCCGGAGCGTTCACCTGGAAGGGGGGGACCAGTGAGGCCATCCACGAGAGAAGTTCAGGGATCTCTCTGGCGTAGCGGTGCAGGGCTTCGTCGGCCTGGTCCAGCACCCGGGGGCCGGCCAGGGGGTGTTGCAGGATCCGGTCCACCACGGGCAACCGGAAGGAATCGGGCTCGGGCCAGCGTTTTTCAAAGTCCAGGGCCGTGGTGTCGTAGGTCAGGTAGGCGAGGGCCTGTTGCAGGGCCCCCAGGGCCACCGAATCCAGAGTGGGTGGCCCGGCCTGAAGGAGCAGGGCCAGGACCAGGGAGCTCATGTGCCCAGCGTATGCAGGAACCGTTCAAAGATTTGGTAGAGCAACACCAGGGAAGGGAGGTCCACCCATTCGTCGGGTCCGTGGATCCCGCCGCCGATGGGATAGAGGATGATGCAGGGGATTCCCTTTTCGGCCAGGAACCGGCCATCGGTGGCGCCGTGTTCCTTACCGAAGGCCACCGGACGCCCCAGCACCTCCTGGGCCACCTGGTGGAACCGTTGCAGGTAGGGGTCCTCGGGGGAGGTGAAAAAGGGCTCACCCCGGGACAGGGGCTGCCAGTCCACCCCGGGGAACTGCTGGAGCACCTCCTGGATCTCTGCCACCAGGTCCTGACTGGTTTTGGGAGCCGGAAACCGGAAGTCCAGTTTCATCTCAGCAAAGTCCGGCACGCGGTTGGGCGCGTCGCCCCCGTGCAGGGCGCCCAGGGTGAGGGTTTCGTGCCAGTGGTCGGGGTCCCCGCAGGGCTCCTGGGGACGGCGATCGCGGAGGATCTGGTACACCCGGACCAGGGCGTCCAGGGCGTTTTGCCCGGCCCAGGGGGTGGACCCGTGGGTGGCCTTTCCGCGGGCCCGAAACACGGCGTGGAGCACCCCCTTGCCCTCGGTGATGATGGTAAAGTTCTCACCGCCATCGGGAATGATGCCGAAGCGGGCGCGCCAGTGCTCCTGATGCACGAGGTATCCCACGCCGTTCTCCCCGCCCACCTCCTCGTCGGTGGTGAACATCAGGGCCACGGGGGGTCGCTGGTCCTGGTGCATCAGGGTTTCAAAGAGGGCAAGGAGCACGGCGTCCGGGCCCTTCATGTCCAGGGCGCCGCGGGCCATCAGGCGATCACCCTCGCGCCGGGGTTCAAACTGGTGGTCCTCGCCGGGCACCACATCCAGGTGCCCTACGAAGAGGACCTCGGGAGACCGGGTGCCGCTGAGATCAAACACCACCGACGGTTTCCCCTGGCTCTCGTAGCGGTGCGCAGGGAGATCCTTCAGCACGGAAACCGTGTAGTCCACTGCACGACGGAGCTCCTCCGGCCGGTCGGCCGTGGACCGAATCCGGACGAGGGTTTCCAGGTGCCGCGTAATCCGTTCTTTAAGGGATCCCGTTGCCATGGGTTTCCTCTCCTTTTACCGTGGCCAGGGCCCATTCCCAGGTGCGGCGGAGGCCCTCCTCCAGGGGCACCCGGGGGGTCCAGTGGAGCAGGGTCCGGGCCCGGCGGATGTCCGGTTGCCGGCGTCGGGGGTCCTGGGGGGGCAGGGGATGGAACGCCACACCCACCCGTCGTCCCGTAACCTCCTGGAGGATCTCCGCCAGTTCCAGGATGGTGATCTCCTGGGGATTCCCCAGGTTGATCACCCGCCAGCGGGGGGCCTCCAGCAGGGTGAACCGGAACAGGCCTTCCACGAGGTCGGTCACATAGCAGAAACTGCGGGTTTGCCGGCCGTCGCCGTAGACGGGCAGGGGACGGCCCTCCAGGAGGCTCCGCAGGAAGTTCGGAACCACCCGGCCGTCGTCCAGTCGCATCCGGGGGCCATAGGTGTTGAAGATACGGACGATGCGAACATCCAGGCCGAAGTTCCGATGGTAGGTCATGGTGGCGGCCTCACCGAACCGTTTGCCCTCGTCGTAGGGTCCCCGGGGGCCCAGGGGGTCCACATGGCCCCGGTACTCCTCGGTTTGCGGGTGCACCTCAGGATCGCCGTACACTTCGGAGGTGGAGGCAAACAGGAACCGGGCTCCCTGTCGGCGGGCGATTTCCAACAGGTTCAGGGTGCCCTGGGAGTTCACCCGGAGGATCTCCAGGGCCCGGGGACCAAAGTCCACGGGGCTCGCCGGTGAGGCCAGGTGCAGAACGAACCGGTAGGAGGTCTCCGGGGGTTCAAAGGCCTCGGCGTCGGCCACAAAGAGCCGCACGGTGCCCTGATCCAGGAGGGGTTCCAGGTTCTGCTGAAACCCGGTGGCCAGGTTATCCACCACATCCACCTGGTAGCCGGCCTGCACGAAGCGTTCCACCAGGTGGGAACCCACGAAGCCGGCGCCGCCGGAGATCAGGACCCTCGGGGAATCCATCGTCCTTTGCCCATGGGGTAATAGATAAAGCCCCGTTCCCGCATCTCGCGGGGATCAAACACATTGCGCCCATCCACGAGAATGGGGTGGCGCATCAGCTGCCGCACGCGGTCCAGGTCCATCTCCCGATACATTTTCCACTCGGTCACCAGGGCGATGGCGTCGGCCCCGGTGACGGCCTCCTCCAGGGAGGGGGCGTACCGGAGTCGGGGACCCTCGGGGAAGCGGCGGCGTACATGGGGCATGGCGGCCGGGTCATGGAGCCGGAGCCGGGCGCCTTCGGTCAGCAGGCGGGGGATGAGTTTGAGGCTGGGGGCCTCGCGGATGTCGTCGGTATCGGGTTTGAAGGCCAGGCCCAGCACGGCGATCTCCCGGTCCTGCAGATCCCCGCCCAGGACCTGGCGCAGATGGTCCAGGAAGACCTCAATGCGGTGTTCGTTGATCCGGAGGACCGCCTCAATGAGGCTGAAGTCCAGGCCGTGTTGTTGTCCAATGTGAAGGAAGGCGCGGAGGTCTTTGGGAAAGCAGGAGCCGCCGAAGCCGATCCCTGCCTTCAGAAAGGCGGGGCCGATGCGTTGATCCAGGCCGATGCCCCGGGCCACCTGGTCCACATCTGCGCCGGTCCGCTCGCAGAGGTCAGCCACCATATTGATGAAGGAGATCTTGGTGGCCAGGAAGGCGTTGGCGGCGTACTTGATGGTCTCGGCGGTTTCAATGTCGGTAATTAGAAGGGGGGCTTCCAGGCCGGCGTACAGGGCCTGGAGCAGTTCGGCGGCCCTCTGGGATCGGACCCCAAGGACGATCCGGTCCGGGTGGAAGAAGTCGTGGACGGCGGCGCCCTCCCGAAGGAACTCGGGGTTGGAGGCCAGTTCCACCTGGTCATTCTGGGCCTGCCGCAGGCGTTCCTCAATGCGCCGGGCGGTTTCCACGGGCACGGTGCTCTTTTCCACGAGCAGGGTGTAGCCCTGATGGTACCGGATCACCTGGTCCACCACAGCCTCCACGGCCGAGGTGTCGGCGGCGCCGGTCCGGGGATCCGAGGGGGTGCCCACGCACACGAACACCACCTCGGCCCGGGGAATCCAGGGCTCGGCCCGGGTATCCACCTGGAGCCGACCGGTCTGGATATGCCGGTGGATCAGGGGTTCCAGTTCCGGTTCGTGGTAGGGAGATCGGCCCTGGCGAAGGGTGGCCACCTTGTCGGCGTCAATGTCCACGCCCACCACCTGGAACCCGAGTTCGGCGAACCCGGCGGCCGTGACCAGTCCCACGGGGCCCAGGCCCAGAACCAGCAGGGGTTCGCGGGGTTTTCTCCGTATCATGGATCAGGGCAACAGGCTTTCGCCGTCCATATCGTCCGGCGCAGGCACCTGAAGGAACTGCAGGATCGTCCGGGTGACATCGTACAGGTACACGGGGTTTTTGTCCTTCAGAGCGTGGTCTTCCACGAAGAGGTAGGCATCCTCGTAGGTGTGCATGCCGCTGATGTGGGTGTGCTGAATCAGGCGGTCGCCTGCCAGCTGGGCCTTGAGGTCGTAGCCGTCTACCGGATGGGCGATGACATCCGCGGCGTTCTTCACCAGGGGGCCCCAGTAGAGGTCCTCCCGTTTCCACACCTGCTGGATCACCGGGTTCCCGGTTTCCGGGTCGCGGATCTCCGGGATCTCGGCCATCAGGCGATCCCGCCAGGTTTCGTACTCTTCAGGCACCACGGAGCCCGCTGCCTCGCGCCCCAGCAGGTTCACATAGAACCGGCCCGGGATCAGGCTGTACACGCGGGCCGTGGAGTCCATGTCCACAAGATCCCGGGGAGTGGAGGTCTTGAACTTGAGGTATCCCTTTTCCCGGAGCCAGTAGTTGGTGTTCACCTCGGCCCTGACCCGGGTGAACCCGTGGTCGGAGAGACTCAGGAACCGGGTGTTCTCGGGCAGGGCCTCGTGGATCTCAGCCACGGTCTCGTCCACCACCCGGAAGAATTCCCAGAACCGCGGCGCGTACTCGGGGTCCTGGTCTTCCATCTGGGCCCAGAGGAAGTGCATGATGCGGTCGGTTTCCATGATGTGGACCATGAAGAAGTCCCAGTCGGGGATTTCCTTCATAAAGTAGAAGGTGGCCTCCTTGCGCTTGTGAACGGCCTCAATGAGCTTGTCCACGAAGCCGTGCAGATCCTTCTGGGCCAGCATGGGGTTGACATCAATGACATAGCCCAGGTTCCGGAGTGGGGCCACGAAGTGGTCCGGATACACGGCCTTCTCCAGTTTCATGGACAGGAACCCGGCCACCAGGACGCCGTTGACCCGGCGGGGCGGCGTGGTGTTGGGGACATTCATCACCACCACGCGTTTGCCTGCCCCGGAGAGCACCTCCCACAGGGTGTTCGTGCGGAGGTGGGCCCCGGTGGGAATGTACATCTTCAGGGTGTGGGGATCCCGGTCCACGAAGCCAAAGATGCCGTGTTTGCCCGGGTTTCGGCCGGTCTGGAAGGTGCTCCAGGCCACCGAGGAGATGGTGGGGATCACGGAGTGCATCTGCCGGAAGGTGCCCGTGCCCGTGAACAGCGCCTGGAGGTGGGGCAGCCGATCCTCCTGAAAGGCCCTCTGCAGGAGCGTGTAGGGAACCCCGTCCAGGGACAGGACGAAGACCCGCGGCTTGGGTGATTTTTTCTTGAAGAACATCACAGGTAGCCCAGGTCTTCCAGACGCTTCCGGATCATCTCTTCCTCTTCGGGGGAGTAGACCTCGTCGGCGGGGGTTCCGGTGTCTTGGGTGGGCAGGAGCCCCAGTTCCTCCAGTTTGGCCAGGATCTTCTGGAGCGACTCCTCCGGACTCTCCTTATCGGTATCCACCACGACCTCGGGGTTTACGGGCTCCTCAAAGGGATCGTCAATGCCGGTGAAGTTCTTGATCTCCCCGGCCAGGGCCTTCTTGTAGAGCCCCTTGACATCCCGTTCAATGCACACCTCCACCGGGCACCGGGCGTAGACCTCCACGAAGTTCTCAATCATCTCCCGGGCCCGATCCCGGGCCTCCTGGTACGGGGACACGGCCGCGGTGATCACGGCCACGCCGTTCCGGCTCAGGAGGTGCGCCACATAGGCGATGCGGCGAAGGTTCTCAATACGGCCCTCCCTGGAGAACCCCAGGCCCTTGGAAAAGTACTGCCGCACGATGTCGCCATCCAGGACCTCCACCTTGAGGCCGCGGTTCCGGAGTTCCCG
The DNA here is from genome assembly GCA_964638465.1 of uncultured bacterium. Taxonomy (GTDB): domain Bacteria; phylum Hydrothermota; class Hydrothermia; order WGAB01; family WGAB01; genus WGAB01. Next base: position 11,770 of record CAZXAO010000017.1, read on the forward strand.
TTCCAGGAGCCGGGCCAGGGTGGTCTTGCCGGAACTCGGAAGGCCTTCAAACCACACCACAAATCCCTTGTCCACCATGTCTTACGCCTCCTCAAAGTTGATGGGTTTCCCCAGCAATTCGTCCTCGGGTTCCAGGCCAAAGTACGCCAGGATGGTGGCCCCCACATCGTAGATGCGCAGGCCCTGCTTCCGACCCCGGGCCTTTACCGAGGGACCGCTCATGATGAAGATGCCCTCCCAATCGTGGTTGGCGTCGTCGGGGCCGGTGTCGTTCTCGTACACCCAGATGGTCCCGGGCCCGTAGCCCACGGAACCCACGGACCGCCAGTACAGATCACCGAGGATGGCGATGAGATCCGGGGGAATATTCCGGGTCCGGGTGTAGAGTTCCTCGGGGCGGTACACCCGGGTGCCGATGGGTTCGCCCTGCTCGTTGCCCAGGGCCTCCAGTTTGTCAATGATCTCCTGGCGGACCTTCTCGTAGTCCTCCCGGGGGATCACCCCCTGGGGTTCCCGGCCCACCACATTCAGGAAGATGCGGGCGTAATAACCTCCCGAGGCCCAGGCCCGGGTGCGGGACCAGTCCACGAGATCGGGGGTGAACCGGGTGACCTCCGAGGGGTAGGCCTTGAGCGTCAGATAGCCCTCCTGGATCAGCCACTCGTTGATGGCGATGCCTCCGTCCATGCGCTTGGCGCCATGGTCGGAGACCACCAGGATGTCCATGGGATCCCCCAGGCGTTCCAGGTCCTCCAGGAGTTGTCCCACCTTCTGATCCAGGAACCGGTAGTACTCGCGGATGCTGTGTTCAAAGGGATTGCCCGGTTCGTAGCGGTGGTGCTGGGGATCCATGAACTGCCAGAAGCCGTGGTGGATCCGATCCGGCCCCATATCCACGAACATGAAGAAGTCCCAGTCGCGGGTGGTGGCCAGATACCGGGCCACATCAAAACGCTGCTCCGTAAGGGCATAGATCTCCTTGAGCAGCCAGGCCTTGTCGTGGGTTCGGAAGTTGCGGACATCCAGGCGGTACTCACCGAATTTTTCCTCAATCTCGCGTTTGAGTTCCGGGGGGTAGGCGTACTCGGACTCGGGTCCGGGCGTGAGAAAACAGGAGATCATCCAGCCCTTGAGGGGCCTGGGGGGATAGGAGGGCGGCACCCCGATGACCACCGAGGTCTTGCCGGCTTCACTCAGGTAGTCCCACACGGTCTTCTCCCGGACCCACCGGGAGGTGACGAAGGCCAGCCGGTCGTACGAGTAGTCCACCCGATTCCGAAAACCGTAGAACCCCAGCGTGCCCGGGTCCTTGGAGGTGACCATGGTGGCCCAGGCGGGCACGGTAATGGGTGGGGTCGTGCTCCGCAGGGGACCGTGGATTCCGGTGTCCACCAGCCGTTTCAGGTTCGGAAGTTCCTCGGCCCAGTCCTCAAAGACGAACCGGGGGGGAACACAGTCCAGGCCAATCACCATCAGACGCCTTCGCATGCGATACCTCCAGGGTCAAGGATGGGGGAAAGTGCTTCATCCACAAAGGGCTATTATTCTGGAGCCCCTGGGGGAAGTCAACGAAGCCCGCATCGGTTCCCTCAAAGCGCGTTCCCGCCGTCCAGCCGGAGCCGGCCCTCCTCCAGGAGATACACCCGGTGGCAGATGCTCCGAAGCCGGGGATTGTGGCTCACGATGAAGAAGGTGGTGCCGTGCTCCTGGTTGAGCCGCTGAAAGATCTCCAGGAGTTGCTCGGCATTGCGGCGGTCCAGGTTGCCCGTGGGCTCGTCGGCCAGGACCAGGGCCGGCCGGTTCGCCAGGGCCCGGGCGACAGCCACCCGCTGCCGTTCTCCCCCGGAGAGCCGGAGGGGGGACTCGTGGGCCCGGTCCCAAAGGCCCAGCTCCCGCAGCCAGGCCTCGGCCCGGCGCCGGGGGTCGGGCACTCCGGCCAGCATCAGCGGCAGCAGGACATTCTCCAGGGCACTGAACTCGTGCAGCAGGTGGTGAAACTGAAACACAAACCCCAGGTAGCGGTTCCGGAACCGCGACCGCTCAGCGTCCGAGAGCCGGAACACCTCCTGGCCCAGGATCTGCAGGGTGCCGGCATCCGGCCGCTGGAGCGTGCCCAGGATGTGCAACAGGGTGCTCTTGCCCGAGCCCGAAGGGCCGAAGACCCCGGTGATGGTCCCGGGTTCCAGCACCAGGTCCACCCCTCGCAGCACCTGGAGCCACTGGGGACCGCTCTGGAACCCCTTTTTCAGGCCCCGGGCCACCAGCAGGGGCTCACTCATAGCGGATCGCCTCCACGGGATCCAGGCGGGACGCCCGACGGGCGGGGAACAGGGAGGTCAGGAGCACGGTGATCCAGGCCACCACGGCCACCAGCACCACATCCCGGAACTTCACCAGCACGGGCAGATGGTCCACGAAGTACACCTCCGGGGGCAACCGGAACCAGGGGGAATGTTCCACCACATAGGCGATGCCGGCTCCCAGTCCGAGCCCCAGCAGGATGCCGGTGACCCCGATGAGCATCCCGGTGTACAGGAACACCCGCAGGATGTTCCGTTCTGACATGCCGAGGGAACGCAGAATCCCGATCTCCCGGGTTTTCTGGGAGACCATGATGGTCAGGGTGGCCACGATGGAAAAGGAGGCCACCAGCACCATGAGCGCCAGGATCACGAACATGGCCAGTTTTTCTAGGGCCAGGGCGGCAAACAGGCTTTTGTTGAGTTCCATCCAGGAAACCGCCCGGTAGGGATACCCCAGCCGATTCTCCAGGCGGCGGGCCACCCGACGGGCCGCATAGGGATCCCGGAGGTCCACCTCAATGCCCGAGACCTGGTGTGTCCAGCCCAGGAGATGCTGTACATCCTGGAGGTTGGCAAAGAGAAGGGTGGCGTTGTAGTCGTACATGCCGGCGTCAAAGATGCCGGCCACCCGGAACCGTCGGGTCTGTACCACCGTGCCCAGGGGGGTCTCCAGGGTGGCCAGGGGGGAGAGCACCTCCAGGGTATCCCCGGGCATGAGCCGCAGGTGGGACGCCAGCACCGCGCCCACCAGCACCGTGCCCGTGTCCAGGGAAAAGGTCCCCATGACCACGAGCCTCCGGAGTTCAGGCCCCTTCACGCCGCCGTCCGGAGGGATCCCCTTGAGCACGGCGCCGTCGGTCAGATAGCCCTGGGACACCATCACCTTGGTGTACACGAAGGGCGAAGCCGCCACCACCCCGGGCTGTCGGCGGAGGTCATCGGTGATCTCCTCGTAGGCCTCCAGGGGCTCGTCAAAGAATCGGCTGACGATGATATGGGGAGTGATGCCCAGGATCCGGCGCTTGAGTTCGGTTTGAGCACCGGTCATCACCCTCATGACCACGATAAAGGTGGCCACGCTGAGCAGGATCCCCAGAACGGAGAACAGGGAGAGCAGGCTCACGAACCGCTTGTGGCCGGACACCAGGAACCGTCGGGCCACGAAGAGTTCGGTTTTCACCATCAGGAGGTTTTAGCTTTCCGCGGGAACCCTGGGCCGCAGTTGAGGAAAGAGCAGCACATCCCGCACCGAGGGCTCGTTCAAGAGCACCATGAGGAACCGTTCCAGGCCTATGCCGATGCCGCCGGCCGGGGGCATGCCCAGTTCCAGGGCCATCAGGAAGTCCTCGTCCACCTCCAGGGGGATCTCCTGATCGCCGGCCTTCCGCAGGGCCAGTTGTTCTTCAAACCGCTGGCGCTGGTCCAGGGGATCGTTCAGCTCGGAAAAGGCGTTCACCAGTTCCATGCCGGCCACGAAGAGTTCAAAGCGTTCCACCCGTCCGGGCTTCTCCCGATGCCGTTTGGCCAGGGGAGAGAGTACCAGGGGGTGATCCAGCACGAAGGTGGGATCCTGCAGGTGATCGCCCACCAGCCGGTCAAAGAGTTTATCCAGCAGGCGGTGTCGGGGATGTCGGGGGTCCAGGCCGTGCTGTTCCGCGGCCTGTTTCAGGCGTTCCTCGGAGGCGGCCAGGGGATCAAATCCCAGGCGTTCAGCCAGGGCCTCCACGAAGTCCACTTGCCGGAAGGGCCGGGCGAAGGAAAGACGCTTTCCCTGGAACTCCAGGGTCTCTTTTCCGTGAAACGCCTGTACGGCTTCGGCGAAGAGGTCCTCCACCAGGCGCATCATATCGTGGTAATCCCAGTAGGCGGCGTAGGCCTCCAGGATGGTGAACTCGGGGTAGTGTAGCCGATCAATGCCCTCGTTCCGGAAGTCGCGGGAGAACTCAAACACCCGTTCGTACCCGCCCACCAGCAGGCGCTTCAGGTAGAGTTCGTCGGAGATGCGCAGGTACAGGGTGGTGTCCAGGGCGTGGGAGTAGGTGGTAAAGGGCTTGGCAAAGGCCCCGCCGTACACGGGCTGGAGCACCGGGGTGGACATCTCCAGGAACCCCTGATCCAGGAAGAACTGGCGGATCCACTGGATCGCCTGGGAGATCCGACGGAAGGTTTCCAGGGCCTCCGGGCGGGATACCAGGTCCAGGTAGCGGTGCCGATACCGCAGTTCCTTATCCCGCAGACCGTGCCACTTTTCCGGTAGGTTCCTCAGGCCCTTGGCCAGCAGCTGGAATTGACGCACCCTTACGGTAATCTCGCCCTTCTGGGTGCGGTACACCTCGCCCTCCACTCCCAGGATGTCGCCCAGGTCCAAGTACTTTTTGGCGAACTTCACGCCCTCCAGGTGGGCCACCGGCGATTCCGTCACGCCCCGTTCAAAGGACACCTGGATATCGCCGGATTCATCCCGCAGCCGGCCGAAGATGAGTTTTCCGAAGACCCGTTTGGCGGTGAGCCGGCCGGCCACCCGCACGATCTGGCCCTCCAGTTCGGGGAAGTGTTCGCGGACTTCGGCGGCGTGATGGGTGGGATCAAAGCGGTAGGCGTAGGGTTCCACGCCCAGGCCCCGGAGTTCCTCTACCTTGCGTCGGCGGACCTCAAATTCCTCGGGAACACGCATAACGGCGAAAGTTTACACGCCCCCCTCTGGGGTGTAAAGCGGAAGGACAGCAGGATGCGGGGTGGGAAGCCGGCTTATTTCCGCGCGCGTTTGATCTTCTTCAGGCCCCCCGAGAGGGCCTGCTTCCGCGAGAGTTTGATCCGGCCCATCTCGTCAATGCCGATGACCTTGACCAGCACCTTGTCGCCCACCTTGAGCACATCCTCCACGCGTTTCACCCGTTCGTGGGCGAGTTCGGAGATGTGGACCAGGCCGTCCTTTCCGGGCAGGATCTCCACGAAGGCGCCGAAGGGTGTGATCTTTACCACCTTGCCCATGTACACCTGGCCCACCTCCACATCCTGGATCAACTCCTCAATCATGCGGCGGGCCTCCTCCACGGCCTCGGTGGAGGGGCCGGCGATGAGCACCTTACCCTCGGCGTCGTCAATGTCAATCTTGGTCTGGGTCTTGTCAATGATGCCGCGGATGGTCTTGCCGCCGGGGCCGATGACCGTGCCGATCTTGTCCTTGTTGATGGGAATGGCGATCACCTTGGGGGCGTACCGCGAGATCTCCTTTCGGGGCTCGGCCAGCACGGCGTCCATGGTGTCCAGGATGAACTCCCGGGCCCTGCGGGCCCGCTGAAGCACCTGTTCCACCACATCCAGGGGCAACCCCAGGATCTTGAGGTCCAGCTGGATCGCCGTGATGCCCTTCCGGGTTCCGGCCACCTTGAAGTCCATGTCGCCGTAGTGGTCCTCGTCACCCAGGATATCGGTGAGCAGGAGGTAGTGGTCGTCGTGGCGGATCAGGCCGATGGAAATGCCGGCACAGGCGGCCTTCACCGGCACCCCGGCGTCCATCAGGGAAAGGGAACCTCCGCACACCGTGGCCATAGAAGAGGACCCGTTGGACTCCAGGATGTCCGACACCACGCGGATGGTGTAGGGGAATTCCTCCTCCGGCGGGATCAGGGGGGCCAGGGCCTTTTCTGCCAGGGCACCGTGGCCGATCTCCCGCCGGGAGG
>CAZXAO010000018.1:0-17013 GCA_964638465.1 uncultured bacterium
TTCTCCGCTTCCCTGACGGGCGGCTTCTCGGTGAATGGCTCCGTGGACATCCGGGGCAAACTCACCCTGCCCCCGGAACTCTCCTGCCCTGACCATCCCGGTCCCCTGGACATCGCCGAACACACCCTCCACATCCAGGGCGACGGCACCATCCTGGGGACCATTGAGAACCTGGTGCCCGACTGTCCCCTGAACCTGGGGGCGCTGGCGGTCCGCATCACCACCTCCACCCTGACCTTTGACACAACCGCCGAGGGGCACCAGCGGGCGATCCTGGACCTTCAGGGTCAGGTGCGGCTCCCCGCGCCCTCGCCGCCCCCGGACTCCATCGTCGCCACCGGGCAACTCGTCTTTGACCTCATCCATGCCGACCTCATAGACGGCTACATCGCGATTACCGAGCCCTTCCTCTGGAACCTGCCTTCCGAGAACCCGGTGCTCTCCTTCCGGGTGGACTCCGCCCGGATTGACACCCTCGGGTTCCACATCTCTGGGGCCGGCCGTCTGAACCTCCTGGAGGGCGAGTATGTCGGCGTGAACTTCAACCACCTGGTGCTCAGCCTGAGCGACTTCTCTGTGGTATCGGGGAGCGCCGACTTCGTGTCCAGTTTCGGCTTCCGGCTGAATCCCTCGGCGCCCGACCTGGGCTGGGCGGCGGTCGCCGCAGCCGCGAGCCTCCCCGAGGACTGGACCTCCGGACTGCTCCTTTCGCTGCCGGAGAACATCTCCCTGCAGTCGGGCGGGATCGCCATCCGCGATTCCTCTGAGGTCCACCTCCGCTGGGAGGGCACCGACTACACCCTCAAAGCCCGGTTCTCCGACGACTTCTTGCTTACCTGGTCGCCCTCCTTCGGGGTCGCCGCCGGACAGGTGGAGTTCTTCTTAGATACCACCCGGGTCGCCTGGCTGGATTCCGATGGGCTCCATGTGAACCTTGCCGGTGCCATCCAGATTCCCGCCAAACTGGGCTTGCCCGATACCTCCATCGCCTACCTCAAACTCCGCGATGACGAGGGCAACCTGCTGATTGACTTCACCTTAGACGGCACCCAACTGCACCTGGCCACCCGGGAAGGCGAAGCCGTCTATCTTTACATCCCCGCCCTGGCCACCGAGGACTGGACCCCCAATGTCGGCGTGACCTTCAGCGTGACCGTGGACCCCGTGAACTTTGAATTTGTGGACGGCTCCATTGATGTGGAACCGCCGGAAGGGCTGGATACCCTGTTCTCCCTGCGCCGCTTGGGGCTGCCTTTAGATGTCACCGAACTCCACTACCTCAACCTGGAGGGCACCTACGGGCTCATCCTCTCGGCGTCCATAGAACTACCGGAGGTGCTGGACAACCTGGTCCTGGAGTTTGACAGCCTCCGGATCACCACGGAGGGGCTCACCGGCACCGCCCGCATCGGCACCGTGTATGAAACCCACACCGAAGGCGAGACCTACCTGGACTCCCTGGACCTGGACTTCCTGAAACTCCTGGTGAACGGCGCCGAGGTGGACTTCTCAGGGCCCCAGGTGCGGTTCTCGGGCGATATTGCCGTGGACCTTTTTAAGGAAGAGGGTGGCGGACGGATGCCCATCCACTTCTGGGTCTCCGTCGGCACCGAAGGGCTGGATTTCAACATTGAACCGCCGGATACATTGCCGATTTCCGTGGCGCAGTTCATCCCCCAGAACCTGATGGGCAACCCACCCATTGACATCTCCGTGGGCGATACCTTCGCCCTGGAACTCTCCGGCACCCTCACCCTGCCCATGCTGGGCGAGGGCTTTGAGGTCTCCTTTACCGGCTTCAAGGTGATGAATGTGGAGCCCTATGTGGTGGTGCCCGAGATCCACTATCCGTCGCCGGAGCAGTTCTTTGAGCTCTTCGGACTGGAGTTCGGCATTCGCGACATCACTGAAGGTGGCGAAGTGATCCCGGGCATCGCCTTCTCCTACGAGAGCGGCGTTTTCTATGTGGAACTGTCGGGGGAGGTCACCTTCCTGGACAACACGGTCACCTTCCGCCGGCTCCGGATCGGCTCCAACGGCGACCTCTCCATTGAGTCGGCAGACCTCCTGAGCGAGCCCCTGGTGCTCATAGAGGACCACTTCACGGTAGACACCCTGCACATTGCGAGTGACCACCTTCGGGTGGCGGGGAGCATCACCCTGCCCGAGCCCTTTGACGATGCCGGCACTCAGCATTTTGGCTTCAACATCGGCTTTGACGGCTCGGTCTCCGGCGACAACACCCTCTATTTCGTCCAGGAGACCCCGGGGCTCGGAAGCGGCGACGACACCGAATGGGACCTCTGGATCGGCACCCTGGACCTGCAGTATCTCGCGCTCACCCTGACCCCCTCCGACTGGGCGGAGAGCCACCTGGATCTGGTCGCTGCCTTCTACTTTGACGCAACCCGGAAGGTGGACCTGGGCTACCTGGAGGGTAGCACCCCGCACCCGCTCCTGACCTTCACCTTTGGCGGTGACCTGGATTGGCACGAGGAGAATGTGCGGCTCCCCGGTAGCCTGCCGGACATTGACTGGGAAGCCCTGAACCTGGACATCAACAATCTGACCTTTGTGGAAGGGAGTTTCGGTCTGGCGTTTTCCGGCTCCTTCCGCCTGAACCTGGAGGTCTGCGAAGGGGGCATTGAGTTCACCGATTTCCGGATCCACTCCGATGGCTCCGTGGACTGGCCCACCATTACGGGCGGCGACCTGACGATCGCGGACATCGTGTCCCTCAGTGTCTCGGAAATCGCCTATCGGGATCCGGAAGCCGATACCACCCTCCGCATCAAGCAAAAGACCGAATCGGGGGACACCACAACCCGCGTGATTGAGCATGTGGATTCCTACTTCTCCTTCGGGCTCACCATGAGCATTGCGGAGATCATGAGCGGCGGTGTGGACCGCTTCCTGGCGTATACGCTCACCGACGGTGGCTTCGGGTTCATGATCCAGAACGCCAACCTGGCGGTGCCCGACCTCCTGGAGATGCACCTGGACATGGAGTTTGAGACCGGCGAGGACTTCCGGCTCCTCTTCGCCGGCACTGCAGAAGTGATTCCGGTGAACACGAGCATCGCCGCCTTCGGCAAGGTGGCGACCGTAAACGGCGAGCCCAGCTTTGGGCTCTTTGCCGCGGTCAATACCCGGATTGACATCATCCCCGGGCTCATCATCCTTTCCGGCGTGGGCGGCGGGTTCTTCTACAACCCCGAGGAGTCCGACCTGGCCCGGGTGCGGAGCCTCTCGGGTGTGCCGGGCACGGTTTTTGACCGGGTGCCCATGCCGGAGTCCAATCAGTTTGCCGCCCTGCTGTACGCCAGCGCCTCCGTGGTCTCGGAATGGGCGGCCAACGGACGGATCCTGGTGACCATCACGGACCAATACTTCAACCTGGATGGCTTCGTGGAACTCCTGCATCAGGGCGACCGGCTCCAGGGCGACATGCATCTCGCCGTCGGATTCCAGAAGTTCTTTGCCCAGGGGGATGTGCGGGTAAAACTGGATGTGGCCTCGCTGATCACCGGCGAAACCGGGTTCGGGTTTTATGTGTACGACCCCGACATCTGGGGCATCACGGGCAACATAGATGTGGACATCCTGCGGGTCATCAGCGCGCAAGGGGAGCTCTTTGTGGGGCCCCCGGGGGTGTACCTGGCGACCGAGTCGGAGATCAGCTACGACTTCTGGATCGTGGAACTCTCCAGCGGGATGCGCACCGAGTTCTGGTACATGGTGGAAGCCTCCTGGGGCGCCTACATGAAGACCTGGATCAGCGCGGAGGTGCTGGGTGGGGCCCTGAGCGCCGAAGGCTGGCTGGAAGGGTGCCTCCTGGGGACAGAAGGGAACTACTACCTCTACGGCGTGGCCGGCCTGGATGCCTGTGCGGGCTGGGGACTCCTGTGCTGGGACGGCAGCATCTGGGTCAAGATCTCCAGGGATGGTCTGGACGGGGGCCTGGGCCGGGATTCGGAGATGGAGCGCCTCATTGCCGAAGCCCGCGAACAGGCCCAGAACATGAACGAGCAGGCCCAGGAGGCCGCCCAGGCCATGGAAGAGGCCAGCGCCCGCGCCTATGCCCTGTCCGAAGAGCAGATGGAAGCTGCATTCCGCTACGGCTTTCGTAATCCCCAGGTGGCCCAGATGCTGGTCAACTACGAACTGGTGAACTACGGCCTCGGTGGCCTGCCCCCCGCTCTGGAGAACATCCGCCATCAAATCTACATGGGCGAAGGTGCACCACCGGCCTCGGACACGATGGACCTCAGGGCCCTGAGGCACACGCTCCAGGTCCATGCACAGGAGATCAATCGGCTGCGGCCCCAGGCCGAGGCTACGCTGAACCAGATCCACATGCTGCTCGTGGAAGCCACAACGCTCTCCGAGTACACGCCACAGAATCCGGTGCAGACCGTGGATGTTCACCTGGAGGCCCACGAGGTCAACGGCCACATGGTGGTCACGGATACCCCCACCGTGGCCATTGACCCCGCGGTCAACGAAGCCAATGTCCAGGGGCTTCGGTCCTACGAGGAACAGGTGCAGGAGGCTCAGGAGGCCCTGGCCCGGCAGATCCGGGCGTTGCGGGATTCCCTGCGTCGGATTGACCTCCTGACCTCCGGGCCCGTGCTGGATTCCGTAGCCCGGGCCTTCGCCCTGCTGGACATGTACCACGGCGAGTACTACGCCCGCTACTACGACTACGCCCAGCGGTTCCGGGATTGGGCCGCGGCCAGACGGGGCAACCTGGTGTTTGATTCGGTGGCCATCGCCCAGGCGATCCTGCAGCGGACCCAGGCGCTCTCGCTGAACGATGTCAAACGGCTGGCCATGAACCGCAAGACCCTGGCCTACTTTATGGCTTCCGGGGGCGACTGGAACGAGGTGCAGGCCCAGATGGCCACCGTGGATACGGCGAACAAAAGCGAAACCTGGTGGCGGGACTTCTGCAACGACAACGGCCTGGAACTCTGGTACCGGATCCCCAGGACCGGCCTGGGAGTCTTCCGGGACCACTATCAGCATCTCGCCAATCAGCTCCACGACCGGTTCTTCGTGACCTATGACGACTCGGTGGAAGCCCCCCACATCGCCTTTACCCAAGCCCTGGATGAAATCCACGAGAGCCGACACGACTTGACCACCTCCCTCTATGACCTGGCCGACCGATATCTCTTCTGGACCGGCGAGGATACCGTGCCCGGCGGCACACCACCCACCGGGGGTGGCACCGGCGGAGGCACCGGTGGCACGGGCGGCACCTGGGGTGGAGGATTCCCCGGCTTCGGACCCGGCGGCTGGACCCCACCGATTCCCCCTGCACCCCCGGTCCCACCCCTGCCCGGAATGGGGCCCCAGATGGCCATCGCCGACATCCGCGCCGAGGCGTTCCGACAACTCACCGCGCCCACCCTGACCGACCTTATGGTGAGTGTGACCAACCGGGGCTACTATGCCGACCTCACGGTCCTCCTGGATGCCCACCATCCCTTCCGGCTTCTGGACTTCGGGTATCGGCTGAGACGCGCCACTTCGGGGTATCTTTTCGGCTTCTGGCCCAAAACCGCGGGCAACATCGTCCCCGCCACCGCCGCGGGAGCGTATCCCACGGAGGGATTCTCGCACCTCAGGTTCTTCGTGCTCCCGTATCTGGACCCCTCCATGAGCCCGGAGGGGAGCTATCAGGACGAATTCGCCTTCAAACTCAGGGTCCGTGGGGGCGCCGGGGCCAGCATCACCCGCATTCTGACTTTCCCGGTGTCCTTTGACCTGTCAGAACAGGGCACCCAGCAGACCTATACGCCCCAGGATACCACCCCGCCCATGGAACCCGTGGTGTTCCTCCCCTATCCCCGGAAGGCCATCGGCCCCCATCAGGCCTCCGACGAGGTCTACTCCCGGAATCCTTCGGAGATCTCCGTCCACTGGACCAGTTCCGATGAGGAATCCGGCATCAGCGAATACCTGTATCGGGTGGTCCGGCAAACCTGGACCTGGGTCCCCGGTGGATGGTGGGGCGGCGGGTTCTTTGCCCCCACTTATGAGCCTCTGTTTGACTGGACCAGTGCGGCGACCATCACGGAGATGACCATCCGGGGGCTGAACCTGGTGCATGAGGGCAGATACGCCGTGGAGGTGGTGGCCCTGAATGGTGAGGGAGACACCAGCGCGGTCGGCCGTTCCCCGGTGCTGGTGGTGGACACGACGGCACCCCCGGCTCCCGTGGTGTCCCCCTGGTACGCCCGTCCTGCCGGGGGGCCACCTGTGCCGCCGGCCCTCTACTTTACGCTGTCTGCGGATCCCGACCCCGAGTCCGGCACCCGGGCGTTCCTGGTGCGCCTGGACACCGTGCCCCACCGGTCCTTTGAGAATCCGGACCGGTGGCAGCGCGTGCCCTATCGTGCGTGGGAAGGGACCTCGCGCGACCTCGCCTTCGTGGGCGACACCGTGGTCCACTACAACACGGCCTACTACCTCAGCGTCTTCACCCGGAATACGACGGGCAAACTGTCCGATAGTGCCACCGTGTACGGTCCGGTCTATCCCCGGGACCCCACGCCGCCCCTCGCCCCGAACTTTATCCCGTTTCCCTATGGCACGGCGATTGCCTTTGCCGATTCGGTGCCCCTGTACTTCGTTCAGGAGGGCCGGGATCCCGAAACCGGAATCCGTGGGTATCAGATGAAGTTGACGACCTCCAGCGGTGGTGTTCTGCGGGACTGGCCCTCCGGGACCACCCTGGACCTTTCGGCGCAGGAGATCCAGGACCACCGCGCCATGCTCAAGGTCTTGTCCGGGTTGCTGGAACACGGCCGGGTGTATCGGCTGTACCTCCGACCGGTCAACGGCTTTGGCACCCTTGGAGGGAGCTTCCGACGCACCTTTGTGGTGGATACCTCGGCGCCTCCCCCGCCCCAGGTCCTGGAGTTTTCCTACGATCCCGACCGTCAGGAGCTGAGATGTGGAATTCGTTTTTCGGACGATCCGGAGTCCGGGATCTATCGGGGGTATCTCCTGGGCTTCTTCACGGACGAACAGTGCACCGATACCCTGATGTTCTTTGGTCGGGATCGGGTGGTGACCGACAGGCCTGGCATCGTGGAAACCACAGTGACGGATGTGCCTTCAGTTCCTTCTCTGCGGGTGGCCTTTGTGGCGGAAAACCGGGCCGGCAGGTTTTCCTCGCCGGCTGTGATCGTGCTTCGGCCGTGAAGCCGGTCGCCAGAGATCCCCGGATCCGGTATTCCCGGAGGTTCCTCCGGGACAGAGCCTGTACATCGTCCCTGAAGGGGCGTAGCAGACCGCTCTCTGTAGGAGCGGCTTTAGCCGCGACCGCAATGCTAACCGTAGGAGCACCTTCAGGTGCGATTACAACCCCTCCGGTAGGAGCGGCTTCAGCCGCGATCTATTTATCGCCCCTAAAGGGGCTCCTACAAAAGAGAAACGGTTTCCTGGTGGATTTTGCCTTCAAAGGAGAACACCATGGGAAATCTCCTGAAACGCATTCCTGACCACGGGGTCCTGGGCCTCTGGCTGGCCCTCTGGGGCGGTGCGGCCACCGCCCAATCCTGGGTGGCCCCTGCGGTCAAGGTGGATACCGTCTTCCTCCTGTCCCTGAAACCCCTGCCCCGCGGCGGCGGACTCCTGGTGTACCGGCAGGGCCCTCTCCCAGAGGAAACCGAGGTGCTCCTCACTCCGGATACCCTCCGGGCCGTTTCCTCCTACGAAGAACTCCTCCAGACCGTCGGGGGTGAAAAGGTCCAGCAACTCATGGACATGACCCACGCCCGGGATGCCTTTGACCTGTACCGAAAACTCCAGAGCCCGTTCTACGGTGGCGCCGTATCCCTCATAGACCGGACCACCGCCCGTGCCCTGGGCCGGTTCTTTGCCGATCCCGGCCGCAAACCCGGCGAACGGTACCGGTATCGGATCGTGCTTCTGGATCGTCGGGGTCGGCCGTTGCAAACCCAGAGCCTGGAGATCGTGGTTCGGCCCGTTCCGATGGATCCGCCCGACGCCCAGGAGGTCAAGGCTGAGCCCGACGCCACCCTCCGGGTGGTCTGGCGCTACCACGAGTGGGGCACACCGGAAACCGATCCCGCCGTGGGGTTTCATGTGTACCGCAAGGGGCCGGGGGATCCGGGTTTTGTCCGCCTGACCCGGGTCCCCCTTCTCCGCACAGAGCGGGTGATCTACCGGTACCACGACCGGGAGGTTAACCTGGGGCAGCGCTACGAATACCGTATCACGGCTGTGAACTTTGCCGGAGAGGAAAGCAACCCCTCCGAGGTCATCACCGGGGTGCCGGTGGATCGGATCCCGCCCGACCCTCCTGTCCACCTCACCGGTCGTTTTGTGAAGGATCGGGTGGTGCTGGAATGGGAATACCGGCCACCGGAAGACCTCGCCGGTTTCCACATCTATCGGGCGGAGTTCGTGACCGGCCCCTACGAACGGCTCACCGAAGGGCTTCTGCCCCCGCAGCCCTACCGATTTGAGGACACCACCGGCCTTCCTGGTCGGCTCTACTTCTACGAGGTGAGTGCCGTGGACCGGAGTGGCAATGAAAGCCGCCGCTCCAGTCCCGTCACCGTGGTCTTCCGGGATGTGGTGCCGCCCGATCCGCCGACCGAGGTTCGGGCGGAATACCGGGACGGCAAGATCTACATCACCTGGCAGCCCTCCCGGGCAACGGACCTGCGGGGATACTGGATCTACCGGGGGGAACGGCGGGATCCGCTCCCCAGGATCCTGAAGGACCCCCTGGATCCGAGCGCCACTGAGTATGTGGACGCCGGCTACGGGGGCAGGGGCTTCAAACCCGGAGGCACCTACTATGTGGGGGTCTCGGCCCTGGACCAGAACCGGAACGAAAGCGAGATTCAGGTGGTCCAGGTCAGGGTGCCGGACCGGGAACCGCCGCTCCCCGTGCCCCAGGTGGAGGCCAGGGTCCAGAAGGATGGCACCGTCCAGGTGGTCTGGGGCACCTCGGTCTCCCTGGATGTCGCCGCCTACGAGGTCTATCGGCTCCAGGGTAAGACCCGCGTTCTCCTGGCCACCCTGCCCCATCCGGCGAAGACCCTGGTGGACACCACGGCCCAACTCGGTGAGACCTACCAATATGCGGTCGTGGCCCTGGATTCCGTTCCCAACCGCAGTCCGGAGGTGCGCTCGGAACCCGTGACCGTCCTTGACCGGATCCCACCGCCGGCTCCGGAGAACGTGCAGGTCGTTGTGGACACCGGGGGGATCCGGATCACCTGGAGCCCGGTGAAGGTCCCGGACCTGGCCGGCTACCGGGTGGTGCGGTCGGACCTGCCCAATGGTCGGTACCTGCCGGTCCACGAGGGGGTCCTCCAGGACACCGTATTCCTGGACCGAACGGGCAAGCCGTATCAGTTCTATCGGGTCCTGGCCCTGGACACCTCCGGCAACGAGAGCCGCACCCGTGCCCGGTACCAACCCCGACAAAGGCCATGAATCAGATGCCTGCTCAGGGTCGAACCCACCGGGTGCCCCGGGGGCGTGGCCCTCTCGCCCCTGAAGGGGCTCCCATACAACAAAAACATCGTACGCCCGGGGTCCCCAGGGGATTTCCAGAGGAAATCCCCTGGGGTGGATCTTGTAGGAGCGCCATCAGGCGCGATTTATATATCGCCCCTGAAGGGGCTCCTATAGGCGAGGGAAAACCGTCTGTAGGAGCGCCCTCAGGCACGATTTCCTTCGCTTCGTCTGTCTCTGAAAGGGCCCCGGCCGGGGACGGATCGGGACGCCCTGGGGAGGGTGTAACCGGGAAGGTGAATCCATGAGCGGATGGCTTCTCGTGGCCCTCCTGAGCCGGATCACGATTTCCGGCGGCGCCTGGGCCACCTACGACTACTTCCGGAGCCTTCAGGGTACCTCCCGACCGCCCCAGGCCCTGCGCTTCGGCCTCACCGGCGGGATCTCCTTTCTCGGACTCTCCTGGAACCTCACCCTCCTGTTCAACTCCGATGACCGCTTCACTCCCCAGGCCACCTCCGTCTACGGCCTTCACCCTGCCTGGTCCTGGGGACGGCTCTATATCGGGGACTTTTCCCCCACCTTCTCGCCCATGACCCTTTCGGGCGTGGTGGTCCGGGGCGGCGGCATAGACCTGTTCCCGGGCCCCTTTCGCCTGTTTGTGGTGCGGGGGCGGGTGCGTGCCCTGGAGACCGATACCGCCGGCCTGACCCGATTCCTGATGGGAATGCGGGTGGCCCTGGGCCGGGCCCGGGGGGTTTGCCTGGAATTCCTCCAGGTGCGGGATCAGGGGAATGGACCTGTCCCCTGCCAGGGCAACTGGATCCTGGGCCTGGGCTTCAAGTTCCGGGGACAACATCTGGCTCTGGAAGGTAGAACAGCGGGTAGCGTGCACACCCGCGACCTGAAGGCCCGATCCCTTCGGGCCTTTCCTCTGCCGGTTCTTCTGGACCGCCTGCTGGTGATGAATGCCAGCAGCCACGCCGACTACGCCTATGAGGTTCAGGCCACGGTGCACCAGGGACCGGCCTTTTTGCAGGTTCACTACGGTGTGATCGGACCTGGCTATGTATCCCTGGGCCTGGCTTCCCTGCAGAACGATCGTCGGGACCTACGCGTGGCTGCCACCGTCACCCTGGCCCACGGTCGGGCCTCCCTGGGTTTGACCCACCTCCAACGCTCCGACAACCTGCTCCAGACCCGGGATGCCACCACCCGCACCGCGAACAGCCAGCTTTCTCTGGGGGTGACACCGGTACCGGCCCTGCGTTTGACCATAGGTCTGGTGCGGTTGCGGTTCCACCGAGAACCGGGGTCCCAGACCCCGGCGGTAGACCATCGTGTGCAGAGTCTGGCCCTTTCGGGCTCCCTTCGGGGCATGCCCACAGGACGTCCCCTTCACCTGGGCGTTACCTACCACTACAATCGGGTGGATGGGGCCCGCGAACAGGCCCGGCACACGGGTGGATTACGCTTACGCCTGCAAAACCTGGTGGGTCCCCTGGGGCTGGAACTCTCGGTGAACAACCTGATCCAGCAGGATTCCACGGGCATCACCTCCGGGTTCCGAAGCCAGGGTAGCCTGCTGCTGCGGGATCCCGGAGGGCGGTGGCGTCTTTCCGGAGGGGTTGCGTACCGGCGTGGCCAACAGCGGGGAGGAGGGGAACTCCACCTGGGTGGTCAACTCTCCCTGGACCGGGCAGGGACCCTGAGCCTCCGGGCCTACCACCGGTGGACCTCGGGTTCAGGAGACACCGACAGCCGCCTGACCCTCACCCACCGCCTCTCCTTCCGTTGACCCTTCCCGGAAGACCGTGGTGCTCCTTTTTTCCGGGATGGTCGTTTGCTGCCACCCTCGCCCGTCTCGTTGTACACTATACCACCATGGAACAGCGGTTGCAGCCCATCTCTACCGTGGAACGGGCCGCCCTGGCCCGCAGTGGCTTTGATCAACTCCGGTACCCCCCCACCGAGAAGATCGGGGTGCTCATCGTGGACAACTTTCCAGACCTCGGTCGCATCACGGCCCTGCGGTTCCTGGAATGGGTGCAGCAGAACCCCGAAGGTGTGGTGTCCCTGCCCACCGGAAAAACGCCCGAGTACTTCATCAAGTGGACCGTCCACTTCCTGAACACCTGGCACGAACCCGAAACCCGGAAAACCCTGGAGGAGTTCGGCCTGGACCCCGCCCGCAAACCCGTGCTTCGGGGCCTCACCTTCGTGCAGATTGACGAGTTCTACCCCATCCACCCGGACCAGCCCAACAGCTTTTACCACTATGTGCGGCGATTCTACATAGAGGGCTTCGGCCTGGACCCCGAGCGCGCCCTGCTCATCGACGCCACGAAGATCGGCCTGCCCCGGGGCATGACCCTGGAAGAGGTCTGGCCCAATTACGAGGTGGACCTGAGCCTGCGGATCCGCCAGCCCCGGACCCGCCTGGAACAGATCCAGAAGCAGGTGCTGGAGGCCGTGGACGAGTGGTGCCAGCGGTACGAGGAACAGATCCGCAGCCTGGGGGGCATCGGGTTCTTTTTGGGGGGCATCGGACCCGACGGCCACATCGCCTTCAATGTGCGGGGCTCGGACCACTTTTCCACCACTCGCCTCACCTATACGAACTACGAGACCCAGGCGGCGGCAGCGGTGGACCTGGGGGGCATTGAGATCGCCCGGAAACGGCCGGTGATCACCATCGGCCTTGCCACCATCACCTACAACCCCCAGGCGGTGGCCATCATCTTCGCCGCGGGCGAGGCCAAGGCCCGGGTGGTACGGGATGCCGTGGAGGAGGAGCCCCACATCCGCTATCCGGCCACGGCCCTCCACAAGTTGCCCCACGCCCGATTCTTCATCACCCAGGGCGCCGCCAAACTGCTCCGGGAACGCCGCTACCGCTGGCTCGCCCGGCAAACCTCCTGGTCCCCGGAGACCGTGGAACAGGTGGCGATAGACCTGGCCCTGCAGCGTCAACGACGGCTGGTCCACCTCACCCGCAAGGACTTCCAGGACGATTCCCTGGGCCAGCTCCTCCTGGAACGACTCGGGGACCGCTCACTGGACACCACCCTGCAGGAACTCCGGACGACCTTAGAACACAAGATCCAGCGGGGCATGACCCTGCGGAAACACACCACCTTCCTGCACACCGCCCCCCATCACGACGACATCATGCTGGGCTACCTGCCCTACGCCGTGCGGCACATCCGGGATGCCTCCAACCGCCATGTGTTCGCCTACATGACCTCGGGCTTCACGGCGGTTTCCAACGCCTACGCCCTGGCCATGGTCCGAAAACTCCAGCGGTTCCTGGAGACTCCCTATTTCCGTCGCCTCTGGCAGGAGGGCTACTTTGACCCCCGGAATGTGGAGGGCCGAAACCGGGATGTGTGGCAGTACCTGGACGGCATCGCCGCCCGGAACCCGGCCATGATGGAGGAGGGCGAAGCCCGCCGCCTCCTCAGGAATCTCGTGGAACTCTACGGCGTGGACTCCCTGGAGCAGGCCCAACGACGCGTGGAACTCCTGGCCGCCTACTTTGAGAGCCAGCCGCCGGGGGTCAAGGACCGCCCCGACATCCAGCAGTTCAAGGGCATGATCCGCGAGTGGGAGGCCGACTGCCTGTGGGGCTACTTCGGCTTCAATCACGACGCCGTGCGGCACCTGCGCCTGGGCTTCTATACGGGCGACATCTTCACCGAGGAACCCACCATCCCCCGGGATGTGATGCCCATCGTTCACCTGCTTCAGGAGGTCCAGCCGGATGTGGTCACCGTGGCCTTTGACCCCGAGGCCAGCGGGCCCGACACCCACTACAAAGTGCTCCAGGCCATCGCTGAGGCCCTGAAGATCTACGAACGCGAGACCGGCCGCCACGACCTGGTGGTGGTGGGCTACCGCAATGTGTGGTACCGGTTCCACCCGGCCGAGGCCAACCTCTTCGTGCCCGTTTCCCTCAACATGTTCGCCGTGATGGAGAGCGCCTTTATGAACGCCTTTGGCTCCCAGCGGGCGGCGTCGTTCCCCAGCTACGAACACGACGGGCCCTTCTCCGAGCTGGCCCAGAAGATCCAGGTGGAACAGTACCAGAGGATCAAGCGGCTCCTGGGCCGGGAGTTCTTCCACGGCCACCCGAGCCCCCTGATCCGGGCCACCCGGGGCCTGGTGTTCCTTCGGGAGATGAACCTCTCCGAGTTCTACGCCTACGCCCGGGAACTGCGGAAGAGTACGGAAAACCGGTAGTCAGAGGGGCATCTCGCCCCCCATTTCCTCCAGCAGGTCGTCCAGGAGGTCCTGAACGATCTGCTGGCGGCTGCGGCTTTCCAGGACCTCGTAATAGGAGGAAGCCTCACGGCAGGGCACCTGGCGCAGGGGGATCCGCAGGATGCGGAGGGCCAGGTAGCGGGTGGGGAGGTCCAGTTCCACGGTGTCGCCCTGGGTCACGCGGTCAGAGGGTCGGGCCGGGCGGCCGTTGAGCCGGACATATCCCCGCTTGCAGGCCTGCTGGGCGGCACTGCGGGACTTGAACAGGCATACCTGTTTCAGGAACCGGTCTACCCGAAGGCTGGGGTTTACCATTCCAGTCCCCGTTGCCGGTACCACGCCCGAAGGAAGGGGTCCCGCTGCATCAGGGTGCGGAGCCAGTCCTGGTGTTCCCGGTACCACCGGACCGTGATCTGGAGGGCTTCCTGGAAGGTGAACCGGGGTTGGAACCCCAGTTGGCGGAGCCGATCGCCTGCCAGGGCGTAGCGGCGGTCGTGGCCGGGACGGTCCTGCACGAAGCGGACCAGGCTCCGGGGTTTGCCCAGGAGGTCCAGTAGCCGGTGGACCAGGTCCAGGTTGGAGATCTCGGTGGTGCCGGGGATGTTGTATTCCAGGCCCGGGGTGCCGGCCTCCAGGATCCGTACCAGGGCCTCGGCCAGGTCCTGTACGAAGATCCAGTTCCGGCGTTGCTGGCCGTCGCCGTAGAGGGGTAGCGGCCGGTCTGCCAGGGCCAGCAGGGCCATCACCGGGATCAGTTTTTCCGGGTACTGGCGGGGACCAAAGGCGTTGCTGGGCCGGGCGATGAGCACGGGGACATCGTAGGCCCGATGGTAGGCGTAGGCGAAGCGGTCAGCGGCGGCCTTGGAGGCGGCGTACGGGCTGGAGGGCCGGAGAGGCCAGTCTTCCCGGGCTTTGCCTTCCAGCACTTCGCCGTACACCTCGTCGGTGGACACGAAGAGGAACCGTTTTACCGGTTGCCGGCGGGCGGCTTCCAGCAGGGTATAGGTGCCCCAGATGTCTGAGGCCAGGAACCGTCGGGGATGCACCAGGGAGCGGTCCACATGGGTCTCAGCGGCCAGGTGGATCACGGCGTCCACCCGGGCCACGAGGCTCTCCACCACGGAGCGGTTCAGGAGGTTGGCCACCACCAGCACGGGTTCGTCGGTCTCCAGGGCCTGGTGCAGGGCCGGGGCATCGGCCACTTCCGTGTAGGTTTCCGGGAGTTTTTGGGGATCCAGGGGAACGCTCAGGGAGTGGAGGTGGCCCGAGGCGTCCACCTCGGCGAGGTCCTCGCCGAACCGGGGGACCACCACCCGCAAGGGACCCAGCCCCGCCAGGTTCTCCAGGTGGCCGGCGTAGTTCAGGGCGTCCAGGAGCAGGAGCCGGTAGCCCCGGTGGTGCAGGGCCTCGGCCACATGGGATCCGATGAAGCCGGCGGCGCCGGTGATCAGGATCCGGTTCATCCGGTCTTGGGCGGGCGAGCGGGCCATAGGAACAGCCCCAGGATCAGGAGCAGGCTTACCAGGGTGATGCCTCCCCCGCGTCGCCAGAAGTCGTGGTGGTACACGAACTCCAGGGTGTGGGTTCCTGCGTCCACGAACACGCCCCGCAGCACATAGTCCGTCACATACACCGGGGCAGGTTGGCCATCCACGCGCGCCTGGAACCGGGGATAGAAGTTGCCGGAGTAGACCACCAGGGCCGGCCGCGACAGGGTCACCTCCGCCCGCACCCGGTTGGGGGTGCGTTCCAGGAACCGGTAGGAGAACTGGAGGGGCAGGCTGTCGGGGGTCAGGGTGACGCCCGGATCTTCCTCCAGGAAGGCCACCTGGTGGGGATCAAAGTCGGTTGACTTCATCCGCCGGAGCACCTGGTCCGGCGGGAGCACCTCGTAGCGGTCCACGGCGAACAGGCGGCCCATCTCGTGAGCATTCCGGTAGATCACCACCTGGCGATCCCGATACACCTCTTCCATTCCGGGCCGGTGCAGGAAGCCCAGGATCAACTGCAGAAACGCCCGGGTTTGGGGATCGTAGCGACTCAGGTCCCCGGGCAGGGGCTGGGTGACCACATAGCGGACATCCAGAAGGTCCACCAGGTGGGGATACCGGTACAGGTCCAGCACGCTCTGGGGTCGGAACATGATGGTGTGCTCTGCGCCAATGAGTTCCTGGTACCGGCGGAACTGGTTGCCGTGGTGGCCGCCGATGGACTCCAGGTCGTACCACATCAGGTAGTTGTTGTCCACCTTGTAGAAGACCGGGAACACGCGGTACACCCCGGGGTCCTTCTGGAGGAACCGGACGACGGCATCGGGGGCGTAGTACTGGTCAGGGGCCGGAACCCGCTGGATGAAGGCGAGGTCGTGGGGCCAGAGGTCGGCCAGCACTAAGATGCCGGCGACACCCAGCAGGGCCAGGGCGTCCAGCCGTTGCCGCAGGTAGGCGGCCAGGGCCCAGGCGAAGGCTCCGGCCAGAAGGGCGGTGATCAGGGCGAACTTCTGGTAGGTCCCTGCGTTTAGGGCCACCAGCTGGAGTTTCCGGGGGTCGTGCACGAAAAGCCGGGCCAGGGGCTGGTACAGCAGGGCGGTCACCAGATACAGAGCGATCCAGCCCCCGGTGAGGTACCAGAACCTCCGCCAGGTCTCCGGGCGGTCCCGCTGCTCCAGCAAGCCCTGGAAGGCCAGGGCGCCGAGAAGCAGAAGATCCAGGTTCAGCACGAAGAAGGCCATGCTGTGGGCCCGGAACTTCTTGAACTGGGGGAGAAGGGCGTAGAAGAGCCGGAACACCGGGGTATGGCCGCCCAGCACGATGAAGAAGAACACGCCAAACAGGGTCAGAAGGAAGGCGAAGAGCCGGGTGCGGCGGGCGAAGGCCAGGGCATAAAGGGCCGGCAGCCAGGCCAGAAACCCGGCGTACTCGCTGTTGATCTTGAAGGGATTGCTCCCCCAGTAGTGGTCCAGGAAGCCCGAGAACCGGGGCAGGAGGGTGCTCAGGAAGTCCTCCCAGGGCAGGGCCCAAGAGGTGGCGAACTCGTAGCCCCGGCCGGCGCCGGCCCGCGGTGAGAACCGGGAGAGATACTCAAAGGCCGGGACATACTTCAGGGCGGCCACGCCCACGGCCAGCACCACCATCAGCCAGAAATAGGCCGAGATCCGGAGGGCCTTTCCCGTGCCCTCCTCGTGCCAGGATCCTGCGGCCTCAAAGAGCCACAGGAGTCCCAGCACCAGGTAGGTGTAGTACA
>CAZXAO010000019.1:0-16895 GCA_964638465.1 uncultured bacterium
GGGGCGGACCTGAAGCACCTGCCGGTACACCTGGATGGCGGAATCCAGGTGATCCTGCCAGGCGAGCACCAGGGCGAGGCCCAGCAGGGCGTCGGCGTCCCGGGGGTTGGCCTCCAGCAGGGCCCGGTACAGGGACTCCGCCTGCCGCAGGCTGTCCAGGCTTCGGTAGGCGAAGGCCAGGGCCAGCCAGAGGTCCCGATCCGGGGTTTCGGCGATCCGGTGTTGCCGGGCCAGGGCGAGTACCCGGTCAAACTGGCCCCGGGCGTTCAGGCTCCAGAGGGAGTCGGCCAGCCCCCCGGAGGCGGGGAGCAGGAGTACGAGCAGGGCGACGGTCATCATGGGGTTTCTCCTTGTGGCATGAGGCCCTCACGGGCGTACTTGTACCAGCTGCTCTGGCCCCGGAGGAAGTCCCAGAGGCCCCAGATCTGGCCCACCAGGCGGAAGGTGCCGAACACGGGTTCCAGCAAAAAGGAGAAGGCCACCAGGCGGAGCCAGTCGCCGAGGGACCGGTATCGGAGGGCCTCCAGGTTGTCGGGCGAGACCTGCTGGTACCGGTGTTCCACCAGGGTGGTAAGCAGGGCGGTGGTGAACCCCTGAAGGGTCAGGGCGAGTACCAGGAGGGTGAGGGCGAAGGGGGTGTGCACCAGGCCCCGGACCAGCAGCAGGACCACAACAGCCAGGGCCAGGACCTTCATAAGGGGGGCCAGGAATTCAAAGAGCAGGTAGTAGGGGGTGGCGAAGAGGCCCAGGGTGCCGTATCGGGGTTCAAAGAGCAGGTCCCGGTGGAGCCACAGGCTTTCGCCGAGGCCCCGATGCCAGCGGTTCCGCTGGCGCAGCACATCCCGCCATCGGGCGGGCACCTCGGTCCAGGCCACGGGATACAACAGGAAGCGGATGGCCCGGGGGATCCGGTGTTCCCGAAGGTATCGCTGGAGCCGGACCACCACTTCCATATCCTCGCACACGGTGCGGCGGCCGTGGGCCTGCAGGGAAAGGAAGCCGCCCACCTGGAGCAGCAGGCGACGGTCAAAGGCCGAGAAGGCGCCCGAGAGGATCAACAGGGCGTTCCATCGGGAAAGGGCGGTGCGCCCCACGGTGTAGGAGACCAGGTACTCAATCAGCTGAAACAGCACCACAGGTTTCTTCGGCAGGGGAGCCTCCAGGGGTCGGGTGCCCTGCCAGCGGGCGTCGTTGGCCACGGTGAGCAGGCCCCCTACGGCGGCCACCCGCTCCTGCACGAAGGGGGCCACCAGCCGGGGCAAACTGCGGGGGGGCAGCAGGGTATCGGCGTCCACGGTGACCACGATGTCACCGGTGGCCAGGTTGAGGCCGGCGTTCAGGGCATCCGCCTTGCCGCCGTTGGCCTTGGCCACCACCCAGAGCCGGGGATCCTGACGATGCCGCCAGATGCCCTGGACCGGCTCCGTGGGCAGGGGCGCCGGTCCGGGCGGCGCCACCGGCTCCAGGGGAAAGGCCCGGTGGAGCACCTGGAGCGTGTCGTCGGTGGACCCGTCGTCCACCACCACCACCTGGAGCCGGGGATAGGGCAAACTCAGGAGGGCCTGGACCGTGTGAAGGATCACCCGGGCCTCGTTGTAGGCCGGCACCAGGACACTCACCGGGGGCCAGGTGTCCAGCCGGGGCTCCTGGAACCGACGGGGCAGGAAGTCCACCAGGAACACGCCCAGAAAGACCAGGTTGAGCAGGAAGTAGGCCCCGAAGTACAGGAAGAACAGGTTGCCGACCACCAGGTAGAGGAGGAGTTCCATGGCTCAGGGCCAGCGGACCTCCACCCGCGATTCCCCGGGCGGGATCCGGAGCACCAGGTAGATCCGGCGGGTGTCGCCGAACCAGCGTTCCGTGAGCACCGCACGCACGCCCCGCGAGGTGCTGACCCGGGGCAGGGGTTCGTCCTCCGGCGATTCCATCCACAGGGAGAACCGGTCCAGGGGTTCGGATCCCAGGTTCACGATCTGGAACCGCAGTCCGTGGGGGTCTTCGGTGACCTTCACCCGGACCTGGTGCAGCGTTCGCCACCACCGGGCGATCTCCTCCAGGGAGGCGATCCACACCTCGGGGTCGTTGCGGGTGCTGTCCAGCAGGGTGAGCACGGGTTCCAGCAGGCCGGGGTTGTGGCCGGCGTACATAGGGTGCAGCAGGAGCACCATGGCACCCCCGGCCTCGCGGATGATGGTCCACATGGTGCGGAGATAGGCCCGGAAGGCCTCCCGGTCCCGGGCCTGTTCCGAGGCGGGATAGGGCTCTCCCCGGGCGAGTTTCTTATAGAAGGCCCAGTCGCTTTCCACGGGGGAGATCTCCAGGAGCGGGGTGGTCAGTACCAGGCCAGGCGCCGGCGAGATCACCAGGTTGTAAGGGAACAGGGCACCCCGGAAGAACTGGAGGTGGTTGACATCCACGGAACTCTGGTACGAGAAGCCCAGGAGCCACAGGTTCAGGATACCGGCTGCCGAGGGCATGGTGTAGGGGAACCGGAAGCCCGGTGTGGGCCCCAGGATCTGGCGGGCCAGCAGGATCTGGCGACGGGCCTCGGCCGGCGAGAGGTCCGGGAACCGCGGATGGGAGTAACTGTGATTGCCCAGTTCAATGCGGGGGTTCTCCTTGAGGAACCGCACGAGATCGGGGTTCAGGTGGCCGGTCACGAAGAAGGTGATGCGGGGCACGCGATCCAGCAGGGCCTGGACTAGGTATCGGTACTCCTCGGGCGAGCCGCCGTCGTCCACGGTGACCGACAGGGCGGCCAGGGCTGCAGCGGGCCAGGGAGAGATGCCCACGGTGCGGTCCCGGAGGCCCATGCTCCAGCGAAACAACTGGTGATAGAACCGGAGGATGGCGGGGATATCGCCCCAGCCGCCGTCAAAGGAGGGGTGCAGGGGCAAAAGGGTGGTGAAGTACAGGGCAGCTCCCTTGCCGTAGCGGCGAAGGGTGATGGCGGGAAACGAGCGGCGGTCGTCCTGCCAGCGGGCGAGCACCACGACATCGGGGTCGGGGTTTACCGGTACCAGGAGCCAGTCCTCGGTCTCCAGCGGGCCGGCGATGGGATCCGGGAACCACTCCAGCAGGGGAGGGTCAGCGCCTGTGGGCCGAAGGCTCAGGCCCTGGAGGTTCACCTCCTTCAGATCAAAACCGAAGGCCCGGCCCAGGGGCCACTCGGCCCGGTCCAGGATCTGGCCCGACAGGTACCGGTCTTCGCCGGCCAGGGTGTTGCGGCCCAGGTTCCCCCCGGCCACCAGGAGGCCGCCCTTCTGGATCCAGGCCAGCAGGTTCTTCATGGCCAGGGTGTCCAGGTAGGTGAGGGAGAGCAGGCGATCCTGGTCGTGGTAGTCGTACAGGGTGGGGGCGATGAGGATGCGGTACCGCTGGAGGGAGTCGGGCTCGTACAGGATGGACTTGTCGTGGAAGGTCACCCAGGCGCCGTGGCGAGAGAACTCTTCCAGGGCCAGGTGGGCGCCCTGGGGAAGGGTGCCGTTGCCGTCCTTAGAAGTGGTCAGGTACAGCACCCGGGGGATCCAGGCGGAGGCGAGGGACCACAGGAGCACCGTGAGCCATACCATGCCGGTTAGTATATAGAAGGAGCCGGAGGGATGGGGCGAAGAACCACCCCACGGCATTTTCGGAGAAAATGCCGTGGGGACCCCGGAGACCACCCCAGGGGATTTTCGGAGAAAATCCCCTGGGGACCCCGGAGACTACCCCGAGGTAGGAGAAGGGATCTCCCCCGGCGGCTCTCCGGAAACGACTTTGGAGTGCGGTGCCCCGGCACCGCTTTGATCCCCCTTTGGAGTGCGGTGCCCCGGCACCGCTTTCCTACAACCACCCCACGGGATTTTCAGGGAAAATCCTGTGGGGGCCCCGGAGAGAAGGGAAACACAATCCGGAGCCCCGGCTCGGAGACCTTGGATGGCAGCATTTCCACTGAAAAAATCGCGGCTGAAGCCGCTCCTACCGATTTCCCCCGGATGGGGGACCAGGGGGACCAGGGGAGGGAAACCCCAAAGGGTTCGCAGCGGAGGCCACACCTACAGGTCTCTTCCCTGAAGGGAGATGGTCTTCCTGCCGGGGGGTCCTCAGGCGTGATGGCGTGATTCCGTCAGAAGAAAGAGCCGATACAGGTCCTCCACGCTCAGCACCTCGGGCCGGAGCCGGGCCCGGTCGTGCCAGTCCTCGGGCAGGGGGGTGCCCAGCATCCGGAAGATCCGCCGCAGGGTCTTGCGACGCCAGGAGAAGACTTGACGGGTCCAGCGGCTGAAGGCCTCCCGGTGTTCCGGAGGCACCCGGGGCCTGGATCGGGGCAGGAGTTGAACGAAGGCCGAGTCCACCCGGGGCACGGGCCGAAAGGAGCCTGCCCGCAGGGTGAACAGGTACCGGGGTTCATAGCAGGCCTGGGCCAGCACGGAGAGAGCCCCGTACTCGGGGGTGCCAGGCCGGGCCGTGAGCCGCAGGGCCACCTCCCGCTGCACCGTGAGGTATAGCGGACCCAGGTGTTCGGCGTGCATCACCAGTTTGTGGAGCAGGGGCCCGGTGATGTGATAGGGGATGTTGGAGACCACGGGCGGCCGTTCCAGGCCGTGGCGGCGCAGCAGGGGGACCAGGGGGATCCGGAGGAAGTCGCCCGACTCCAGGCGGAGCCGGTCCTGGTGCAGGGCCCCGGCCATGGTCTGCCGGAGCCGTGCCACGAGCCGGGGGTCCACCTCCACGGCCAGTACCCGGTAGCCGGCCTCCAGCAGGGTGCGGGTGAGGTCGCCCTGGCCCGGTCCGATCTCCAGGATCCAGGTGTCCGGGGCGAAGGGCAGGTGCTGTCGGATCTTCCGCAGGGCGTTGGGATCCTTGAGGAACACCTGGCCCAGGGGCTGGCTCATGGTGTCACCACGAAGGTGGTCTTGTAGGTGCGAAGGCCACCGGCGGTATGGGCCCGGAACAACACGAGGTAGAGGCCCGGGACCCTGGGGGCGGTCCAGTGGAGGGCGCCCGAGGTACCGGGCGTGTCGGCCCGAAGGGCCGGACCCTGCTGATGACCGGTGCCGTCAAAGATCAGGAGTTCCAGGCGACGGGCTGGCGAGGACAGCTGGTACCGGAGCACCACGGTCTCACCGGGTCGGACCTCGGGGTGGACGATGACCACAGGATTCTCCTGAGCCGTGTCCGGGGGCAGGAAGGCGGCATTACGGGCGCCCGGGGTGCCTCCAGCGGCAGCCGGGCAGGTTTGCCAGTTCCAGGAGAACCGGGCGGCCTTGAAGGGCGAGATCCGTTCCAGGCTATGGGTGGCGGTGCCGCCCCAGGAGGCCTCGTAGGGCACGGCGTCCCAGGCGTGGCCCAGGGAATCACACAGGTACAAGGTGTCGCCGGCGTTGTTCAGGGTGGGCCAGGGGGCGAGGACGGTGTGGGGCACGCCGGGCCACAGGGTGGCAAAGGAAGGGGAGGCCGTGAGGACCCGATAGCCCCCGGGGGGCAGGGTGCCCGAAAGGGGGGCCGAGGTGTGGCCCGAGGCGTCCTGCAGGAACCACCCCTGGAGGCTTATCAGGGTATCCGTGGGGTTGTGGAGCTCCACCCATTCCACGGTATCCTGGTACTGGATCTCGTTGACCACCACCGGGCCCAGGTCCACCACCAGGACCGAGTGCAGGGTATCGTTGGTGGGCTCTTCGTCGGGCGCCAGGGCGAGTTCCAGGGGCCAGACACCCTCCGGGGGAGCCACCGACCGCAGGGTGCAGGCCCTGGTGGAATCCGGCGCCAGGGAGACAAGGATACTTAGCGTCTTGTCTCCAAGGGTCAGCGTCAGGGGGCTCTCGTGGGGCTGGAGCCCCAGGTTCTGAAGGGTGACCCGCACCTGCAGGGTTTCCCCGGGGGCCGGAAAGGCGGGCTGCCACCGGAGGGTTTCGTAGAGGAGCGCCAGGTTCTGATCCAGGGACCAGGAGTTCCGGCGGCCCGGCGAGGCCTGCCAGCGGCTCAAGCGAAAGTTGTCCGGGGAATCCGGCCCCAGGGGGTCCCGGCGTTCCACGGAGATTCCCTCCCGTGGGTCCAGCAGGGCCGTGTCGGCCCAGGCGGTGCCCCGGCCGTAGGTACTGAGCCACTGGCTTCCCCGGCGGATCCCTACGGGATCCGTGATGGCCAGGCCGTTGCCCAGGTCCGTGTCCTGGGGTCGGAGGACCAGGGTCCCTGGAGGCGGGGGAGGCCAGGGGAAGCCCTCCAGAGAGTCGGTGGCTTCGGGGTCCAGGATCAGGGCGTAGGCCCCGGGGGGCAGGTGCAGGGTGCCCAGGAGCAGTCCGGGGAACCGGTTCAGGAGCGTGGAATCGGTCCAGGCCACCAGGCTATCGGCCTCGTCGCCGTCGTCCAGGAGAAGACCTGAGAGGTCCAGGGTCTCCGGGGTTTCGTTCCACAGTTCCACGAACTCAAAGCGGTCGCCCGGGCTGCCGGCGCCCGACTCCGGCCCGGTGGGATTCGCCCCGATCTCCGTGAGGACGAGGGCAAGGAGGGACCACAGAAGGGTTCCCACGGTGCTCATGGGCCAAAGAGGCTCCGGGCCAGGAGGAAGAGGTCGTCCGCGTCCAGGTGGCCGTTGCCGTTGAGGTCGGCCGCCTGGCGGGGGTTGGGGGTGGGCCCGTGATGGTACAGGAAGCCGCTGAGGAACACGAGGTCCCGGGGATCCACGGTGCCGTCGCCGTTGGCATCCCCCGGCCGGAAGTACAGGGAATCCAGGGCCCCTGAGGCGAAGGCCTTGCCCCAGCCCACGGCGGAGTCGGGCCAGGCCGCAAGGCCGGAATCCCGTCGGGCCCAGGCGTGCAGGCTGTCCAGTACGGCCGAGGGCGAAAGGGCGGGTGTTTTTTCCAGCAGCAGGGCCACGAGGCCGCTCACCAGGGGGGAGGAGGCACTGGTCCCGGCGCCGGCCCGGTGCCAGAAGTCCACCACGGTGGTCACGCTGGACACAGGGGATTCCTCGGCCCGGGAGGAGATCAGGAAGTGGCCCGGGGCCACCAGGTGGGGTCGCATCGTG
The DNA here is from genome assembly GCA_964638465.1 of uncultured bacterium. GTDB lineage: Bacteria > Hydrothermota > Hydrothermia > WGAB01 > WGAB01 > WGAB01. Next base: position 7,010 of record CAZXAO010000019.1, read on the forward strand.
TGGTCCCGCCGGGGCCCGAGGGAGGAGAAGGGCGCGAGACCCCCCAGATCGCCGAAGGCGCCCGCATCGTAGTAGGAACCCGAGGGATAGGTGAACCACACGAGTTGCGTCGTGGTGGCGCCCACGGCGATCACGGAGTCGCCGGTGGCCGGGGTGCCCACGGTGTACCAGGGGGAAACCTTGTTGGCGAACCGGTTGTTGCGATGACTTCGGGCGAAGACCCAGCCGTGGATCTGGCCCGGTGCCGTCCCCGCCAGGGCCTCCAGGGAGAGTCGCCAGGGATGGGTGGCGTAGTCCGGAAAGGCGTCCACCTCCTGGATCCACACCACACCCTCGCGGTCGCCGTTTTCCGGATAGGGATCCCCGGGCACGCTCAGGAGGGCCAGGCCTCCGCCGGCGTCGGGTGCGCCGCCCAGCCAGGCCTGGATCGTGGTGCCGGGCCCGGCTGCCAGTTCGTTCAGATGGCCGTGGCGGAACCCTTCGGAGTCGGCCTCAAAGGTGGCCTGCCAGAAGGGGGTGTCTGCGGTATCCAGGAAGGCCACCCGGTCCAGGTACCAGCCGCTGTTCTGGATCGTGCCGTTGCTGTAGAAGACCCACCGGACCCACAGGGTGTCTCCGGGGGACAGGGAGTCCATGCGGATCGTGTCCGTCCGCCAGCCGCCGGAGGAGCCGCTGTAGCCGGCTTCGTACTGGAGGGAACCCGGGTAGCCCCCCGAGGGGGTCACTTTGCGGAAGTCGCCGGTGCCCCGGCGTACCCAGATCACACCCCCGTCCACTCCCGGTTCAAAATCGTACCAGTGCACGAACGCCACCCGGACGGGTCCGGGCACGGCGACTCCGGGGGTCTCCAGGAAGGCCGAGCCCCAGGGCCGATAGTTCCCTGTCCGGCAGGTGGCCATTACACCGGTATCCGAGGGTGTGGGGCCCGCACCTGGTCCTGCCGAAAGGTCCCGGAGGTCCGGGCACCAGGCCCAGTCATCAGTGCTGTCGGGGACGGCAGCCTGCAGCCGGAACCGATACGGAAAGTCGCCCGGAATCCAGTAGTCGGCGGTCAGTTCGCCGGTGTACACCAGGAGCTGGCTTTCGGTGCTGGTGGTGGGTGCGGGAAACTGGGTGTGGAGGGCCGCGTACCGGTCGTTGCCCACGGCGGCCACCACCAGGTGGCCGGGGCCGGCCAGATCACTGATGGACCGGCTGAAGGGATCGGTGCCGTCGTGGGGTCCGTAGTGCCCCCGGAGGCTCAGGTTCACCACGGCCGGCAGGCCCAGATCGTCGGCCCGTTGAAACAGGTACGCCACGCCGTCCACAATGTCGTCCTCGTAAAAGGTGGTTTTCACGGTGGCGAGCGGTGCCTCCGGGGTCAGGCCGATGTAGCGGTACGGGGGGAGGGCGCCGTTGGTGGCTTCCCCGGTGCTCCCCACAAGGCCCAGGGTGAAGGTGCCGTGGCCCCAGGTGTCGGTGAGCCGAACCTCGGAGGGATGATCCCGGAACCAGGTGGAATCGTACTCCACGCCGTAACCAAAGCCGGGCGGGGCGTGCTCACCAGCCACGGGACTCAGGGTCTGGTCCCAGGCGAACCGGAGCCGGCTCCGGCCCAAGGAATCCCGAAGGTCCGGATGGTCAAAGTCCACCCCCGTGTCCACATGCCCCACCAGGACATGGCGAACAGGCCGGGCGATGCGATGCCACGGGGTTCCCAGGCCCAATCCCCGGGCCCGACGGTCCACCGTTTCCCGGGCCCAGGTGACCGGGGTTTCGCCGGCCACCAGGAGTGCCACCGGACCCGCATAGGTGCCGGCGATGCGAACCTCGTAGACGCCTGCCGGCAGGGTATCCACGAGTTCCGGGTTGCCGCCGGGGCCGGAGCCCGTGTCCGAGGCCAAGAGGCCCAGGTTTTTTTGGTAGAGGTCCACAGCGAGTCCGCCGGTGCCCGGTTCCGGCAGCACGAAGAGCCGCAGGGCACCTCCCCGGAACTGGAATCCGATCCGCAGGGTTTCCGCCGGGTCCAGGGTGTCCAGCACCGCCTGGGCGAAGGCGTTGGCCACATCCAGGGTGGGTTCCGTGCGGACGGCCTGTCGGAGGACGCCGGGCCCCCGCAGGGTCTGAAGATCGGCCAGATGGGACCGGGCCAGGTGCAGTCGCCACCACGGGCCCGTTTTCCGGGCCCGTGGTGCTCCGGGCAGCGGTGCCCGATCCGAACGCTTCAGAAAGAGGTGCAGGGTTTCTGGCGCCTGCTGAGGATACCGCAGGGCATAGCGGACCACGGGCCCCTGCCACAGGGAAACCAGGAGGAGCACGAGGCCCGGCTTCATCGGGAGGGGCCTACGAGTTGGGTCGGCAGATCAGGGAATCGGTATCATCCCAAAGGAAACGGGCCAATCGCCAGAGATCCAGGGGGTTCACCAGGTAGTCCTCGTTGACATCCAGGGCCATGGGATTCTGCAGGGTCCCCCCGTGGAACAGGTAGTCGGCCAACCGCTGGAAGTCGCTCCAGGTGGCGTAGCCGTCGCCGTTGTCGTCCCCGCACTTCCGGTCCCAGGAGGCGTCGCCCAGGTAAACGACCTGCAGGTAATCCGAGGGCTCGGCCTGAACCAGCTCCACGAGGACCACCCGGTGGCGGTACACCATCCGGTGGCTGAGTCCTCCGGGATAGGTGCGGGTGATCTCCGCCGGCACCGGGGGCGTGAGGGAGTCCACCAGGCTGCCGGTGGCCAGATCCCATCGGTACAGCCGGTTCTGGAAGCCCAGGCTGTCGGGAATGGCGGCGGAGAACCATAGGTGCGGATCCCACCAGCCGCGGAGGGGAGGCACATAGGCCAGGCCGTAGACCTCGCGTCCGGGCACCAGGTGATCCAGCACCTGGCCTGTCCGCTGGAGTTCCACCACCGGGCTGATGCCCGAGGCCACGAAGAATCGCTGGCGTTCGGGGTCCAGGGCCACGCCCCGCACGGGATTCACAGGGGTGGTCCAGGTGCCCTCTACGGTGAGGGAATGCCAGCCGGTAAGCCGGAGTTTTTGCAGGGTGTTGCCGGTGCCTGCGTAGATCCAGGCCACCGTATCGCCGGGTTCCCGCCATACCTCCAGATCGCGGTAACCTGCGGTGGGAGCGGCCAGGTTGGCCACGACGGCCCCGGTGTCGTTGAGCACCACGATCCGGGGACCCCCTGGCCCCTGCACCGACACATAGAAGTACTGGCCATCAAACCCCACGCCGTAGTTCTCCGAAGACCCCGTGCGGTGGTCCAGGAAGATCACCCGCAACAGATCACCGGGTTCTAGGGGCGTCCGGGTAACGAGCGTCACCGTGTCGTTTTCGGGTCCGTCGTCGTTCTCCAGACGGGTGTAGGCCACGAACCGCAGGGTATCCCAGGCCGGCGAAGGCACCCAGGGGGCGAAGGTGACCACCACGGTATCGCCCGGTGCCAGCGGTGGGGTGGTAACCGTATCCGCGTGTTCCAGAAGCCACTCGGTGCCGAAGAGTTCCGTCGTGTCCGGGTGTCGGTACACCTCCAGCACCACGGGCACCGGGGATTCGGCGTAGGTGCCGGCGTTGGTTACCGAGACCCGCACCCGGAGCGTTTCGCCGGGCACATGGGCCGGACCCGGTGGATGGCGAAAGGCCAGGGGCCGGACATCGTGGAAGGTGTAGAGATCGCCGGTGAGGAAGTCCATCAGGGCCAGCACCAGCTGCTGGTCCACGGTGTTCCGCGCCTCGGGTTCCACCGGGGTCAGTTCCGGGGTGGACACGGCGCTCAGCCATCGGGTTCCCTGGTAGGCCACCAGGGTGAAGTATTCCGGTCGGATCTGCATTACCGGCGCCACCCGGGCCTCCACCGGATCCAGGAGCACCAGGCTGTCCAGGTGCTGAGTTCCCCCGTAATAGGTCCAGGTGTCGCCGGTGGTAATCTCCGGGATCAGGGGATTGTCCAGGCCGTACAGGATCCCGATCGGCGTGTCGCCGTCGCCCGTTCGCTGGGTGTTGATGCCGAAGTAGGGCCCCAGGGTGTCGCGGGTGGGATCCTCACCAAAGGCGTCGCCGCTCTGCAGCAGCACCCGCCCGCCTTGTTCCAGGTAATCCCGGAGCTCGAGGGCCTCGTACACCGTGAGGGCGTACTTCTGGGGATACACGCCCAGGAGACACCAGAGGGTCTGGTACGGTGTCAGGGAGTCAAAGAAGGCGATGGACTGGGTGTACCAGCCCGCGTAACCTGCCTGTTCCAGGATCTCGTACACGCGGCGGCCGTCGGTGTGCCGGGGGTTCAGGTCCAGCACCAGGAAGTCCTGGCCCGGGGTGCCGGCCACGAATTCCTGCTGGAGGGTATCGTTTTCCGGGTGCTCCTCCAGCAGGGCCCGGGTGTACACGCGGGCCTGGTATCGGCCGGGTGTCGTGGGGATCCAGGTGGCGAAGGAAAGGAGGGTGGTGTCGCCCGGCATCAGGTGGCTCGTGAACACGCTGTCCCGGTACACCGGGGTTCCTCCGGGCACCGACAGGATCTGGAACACCGTGTAGAAGGACTCGGTGCTCGTGCCCAGGTTGGCTACCCGGGCCCGGGGGGTCACCGGGGTGCCCAGGGGCTGGTTGTCCGTGGGCGCCACCAGGCCCACCGGAGCCAGGTTGTGGACACTGTCGGGCCGGTAGAACAGGATGGCCAGATAGCTCTCCACCCGCGTGGTGTCGTTGTAGGAATAAAGAAGACCGGTGGTGCCGTTGGCGTTTTCCACACCGATGGTGGCCGAGGCTCCGTTGTCAAAGGCTGGTAGATCAAACTCCGCCTGTTTGATGTTGATGAGCACCTTCTCGCCCTGTTCGTAGAGCACCACCTGGAAGTCGGCCACCCGATAGTAGTCCGGGTAGTGGCGGGGGCGGTACCAGCGGATAACGAACCGACGGTTCGGGGCCACCCCCACGGTGCCGGTGTCAATGGCCGAAAACCCGGGTTCAATCACCAGGTCGTCCCAGTAGGCGTAGATGGCGGCATTGGGGGCCGAGGGATTGGGCAGGGCGGTGTTCACCGGATTCACCGAGGACGAGGTAAAGGAGATGAACCCGTTGGTGCACACGAACACGCTGTCGTAGCTCTGGCCCCGGTAGACGAAGGGGAAGGGCAGGGGAACCCAGGCGCCGGCGTCGTCCCCGGTCAGGTCCATGGGCGTACTGATCCAGAGGTACTGGAAACTGGGGCCGTTGGGTTCCCGGGAGTCCAGGTAGTACCAGCCGTCGGCGTCCGGGCCACCGGCATAGGTGAGGGACGGAGGCGGCTCCTCCGGTGAAGGAGAGAGCCAGAGCATCTCCTTGGCCAGGAGCCCTCCTGCGAGGGCGAGAAACACACTGATCCATAGGCTCCGCAAAAACACGATCCAATCCTCCTTGGCAGGCTTATCTTATCGGTGATTTCAGGGAGCGTCAAGGTCTTCGCAAGACCCGCTGAAGGCCCCCACTCCCGGCTTGCCCCTTGCACCCCCGGGCTGAGGCTGTATATTTTGGAGGCCACGGAGAGGTGGCCGAGCGGTCGAAGGCGGCGGCTTGCTAAGCCGTAGTCCCGGTAGCCCCGGGACCGTGGGTTCGAATCCCACCCTCTCCGCCAGGCCGTTCCCCTCAGCCAGGAGTTGGCCCATGCCCGTCTCCTTTCCGCTCCCCTTCGTCGGCCGGGAAACCGACCTTCAACAGCTGCAGGCGGATCTGGATCGGGTGCTCACCCGGGGACAGGGCTTCGCGGTGTTCATCCTGGGCCCCCTGGGCATCGGCAAAACCCGGCTGGTGACCGAGTTCCTGCACACCCTGCAACCGGGCCGACGCCTGGCCGTGCTCCAGCTCCAGGTGGCCGACCCCCACTGGGAATCCCTGGCCCACCAGATCCTCCGCCTTTGCATGCCCTTCTACAAGACCCGACGGTCCAAGCCCACGGATCCCGGTGAGGCCCTGCGCCTGGTGACGGATCGGCGCCCCGTGGTGTTCCACCTGGACGACCTGCACACCCTGGAAGAAGCCTCCCTGGGCCTCCTCTTCGGTTGGGTTCAGAGCCTGATCCGCCGGCCTGTGCTCTTTCTGTTCACCACCCGGGACCACATGACCGCCCACCTCGCCCCCCTACAGGAGGCCCTGCCCGCCGACACCTGGCGGGTGCAACACCTAGAACCGCTCAGTGAGCCAGAGGTGGAGGAACTCCTGCACCGGGCCCTGGGAGGCACCCCCCCGGCCCGGTTCCTCCGGGATTTGTACGAGAACACCCGGGGCATCCCCTTTTTCATTGAAGAGGCCCTCCGGCTCAGCGTCCAGCGAAACCTGCTGGAACCCCGGGACAACACCTGGCATTACCGGGGCTATCTCGCCGACATCTTCACGGAACACCCCAGCATCCACAACCTGATCCATAGCCGGTACCAGAGTCTCTCCGAGGGGGAAAAGCAGACCCTTCGGGTGTTTGCCCTCCTGGGGACGGTGACGCCCCACAGCGTGGTGGAGGCCCTGCGACACCACCCGCGGATGCGAGGCCTTTCGGCCCTGATCGCCCACGGCCTGCTCCTGCCCCAGGATCAGGGGGTCGCCTTTTTTCATCCCCTGATGCAACGGGTGGTGGACCAGCAGATCTCTCCTTCGGAGCGGCAGGAACTCCTGGCCTGGCTCATGGAAACCCTGATGACCCTTCCCCGGCCCGATCCCTTCCTGGTGGCCCGGATGATGACCGATGCCCAGATCCCGCCCCGACCGGCCTGGTTTCCCAAACTCCGGCAGATCATGGGGGATCTGGTGTTCCTGGGAGCCCACGAAACCGCCGAACGCCTGGCCAACTATGTGCTGTACACCAGCACCCCCGGGAGCCTGGGCCCCCGGGAACGCCTGCGCCTGGAAATCTTCCGCGCCAAACTGGTACGACTCTCCCGGTCCCGCTCCGAAGGCCTGCGGATGCTGGAAACCCTGCTGGAGGACCCGGAGATTCGCCGATACCCCGATGTCCTGGCCGAGGCCATTACCCCCCTGGTCCATCACGCCCTGGAACAGGGCCAGCTGGACCGGGCCAGGGCATGGCTCCAGCAGGTGGATCCCCTTACCGACCGCCTGAACCCCCGGAATCGCCAGACCCTGTACTATCTGCGCGTGCTCCTGGAATACCGGGAGGGGGACGAAGAGCAGACCGAGGCCCTGGAACGCATCCTGGCATCCCCCGACCTGGAGCCCACCACCGGCTACCTGATCACCACCCAGCTGGGCAAGATCGCCTGGGAACGGGGCGACATCCACGCAGCCCTGGAGTACTTCAAGGTGGCTCTGGAGTGGGCCCGCCGCTCGGGCAGCCGGATGTACCAGGCCCTGGCCCTGCAGAACATCCGGAGCGCTGCCGAGGAGGCCGACGCCCGGGACCTCTGGCACCAGGCCACCGAAACCCTCCTGACCCTGGCCCAGGAGGTGACCCACCCCGTGATCCGCCAGCTGGCTCGCGAGGCCCGCGCCGAACTGGCCCTCTGGCAGGGACACTTTGAGGAAGCCCAGACCCTGCTGCTCCAGATCCAGCAGGAGGCCGAAGCGGCCGGCCGCCCCTATGTGAGCCTGAACGCCACCCTCGGACTTCTGGAACTCTACCTCTGGATCGATCCGGAACGGGGCCAGGCCCTGGCCCACAGCTTCCTGCCCACCTTTCACCGGTACCCCTATACCCTGCCCGATGTCTACAGCTACCTGGCCTTTTACGCCTTCGCCCGGAATCGGTGGGTAGAAGGGTATGGCTATCTGCAACAGGTAGACCCCCGGGCGTCGGAGATGACGGACAAGGAACGCCGGGTACAGCAGTTTCTGCGAACCCTGTATGCGGTCTGGGAGGGTGAAGAACCTCCGGGCGATCTGGAGACCCTCCTGGCCACCTGGGAGGAACAGCAGGCCCTGCCTCAGCCCTGGAAACCCTGGATCTTCGCCGGTCTTGTTCTGGGCAGGGAAGACTGGTTTGAACATGGGGCCGAACTCCTGCTGAGCCACGCCGGCAAGGCCCGCACGGAAACCCTGAAGGTCACCCTGGAGGCGTACCAGGCCCCGCCCGAGTTCCACCGAAGCCTGCAACGGGTACTGGCCCGGGAAAGCGAATATCGGGTGTACCTCTTTGGCGAGTTCACCGTCCTGTACCAGGGCACACCCCTGGAGGTGGGGTTCCAGAAGGAACGCACCCTGCTGGCGTTGCTCCTCGTAGAACGCCGGGCCATCACCCGCGACGAGGCCATGGAATGGCTCTGGCCCGAGGCCGACCCCGACCGAATTCGGGGATCCTTCCACAATGTCCTCTCCAACCTCCGCCAGGCCCTGCGGCCGGTGGCCCAGTTCACCGAGCACACCCTGGCCCTCCACTGGGACCGGCTCTGGGTAGACCTCTGGGCCTTCAAGGAACACCTGATCCGCGGGCTGCGGGCCCGGGAGACGGGCGAGCACGAGACCGCCCGAAGGGCCTTTCTCCAGGCCCTGGACCTGGCCCGACGGGGCCGGTTCCTGGCCGACCTGAATCATCCCCGCCTGGACGAGGAAATGGATACCCGGGTGGTGCCTCCCCTGGTGGCCGTGCTGGATTGGCTCGCCGGCGAGGCGCTCCGCCAGGGTCGTCCGGTGGAAGCCCTGGAGTATGCCCGCGAGATCCAACGATGGAACGCCAGCGACGAGCGGGGCATCCTCCGTACCGTAGAGGCACTCCAGGCCCTCGGCGACCCTCAGCAGGCCCGAAAACGCCTCCAGACCTTTGTGGAGAGCGAGTTCTTTGCGGGCTTCTCCCCCCAGGGCAGGGAGAAACTCAAACGCTGGGGGCTTTTAGATCTGGTCCGCCTCTGACCCCACCCGCCACCATCCCCGATTCCCGGCCAGCCGGTACAGGCGCACCATGTTCCATCCCAACCGATAGGCATAGGCCAGGGCCTCGGGATCCCGTTCCACGGGCTCACGGCCCACATGGTAGACCACCGAGTACGGAGGGATCAAAAGCCCCATGTCGTTCAGGACGGCCATCAGGTGCATCAGGGTATGGGCCGCTCCCGCCTCCTCGGCACAGGCCAGAAGCCCTGCGATCTTGCCCTCCAGCAGTTTTCCGGCGTTCTCCAGGGAGGTTAACCGGTCCAGAAAGTTCTTGACCCAGCCCGAAGCCCCGAACCAGTAGACCGGTGTAGCCAGCACGAAGCCATCGGAGGCCAGCAGGCTCTGGTGGATGCCCCGCATGGCGTCGGCCAGCTGGCCCTCGGTGCAATGGCGAGGGTTACAGGAAGAAGGGTCTTCAGAATAGCAGCCCAGGCAGGGCCGGATCGGCAGGTCAATGAGGTGGATCAACCGATAGGAGCCACCGGCCTCCTGGATGCCCCGCAGGGTCTCCAGGAGCAGACGATGGGTGTGGCTCTGTTCCTTTCGGGGTGAACCTTGGAATGCCAGGAAATGCGGCGCCTTCTGCATACCGCATATCATAACGCGGGCACCGGAGTTCGTTCCGGGAAGGAACCCGGAGGAAGGATCCCCCTTTCACCGCACCCTCCTCCAGAATACCCTTCCCCTGGAGGGGCTCTGCGGAGTGAATCGTATCCCCCCGTAGGAGCGGTGATGGTTTTCCTCCCTCCTATCCAACGCATGTAGGAGCGGCTTCAGCCGCGATGTTTTCAGTGGAAATGCTGCCATCCAAGGTCTCCGAGCCGGGGCTCCGGATTGTGTTTCCCTTCTCTCCGGGGCCCCCACAGGATTTTCCCTGAAAATCCCGTGGGGTGGTTGTAGGAAAGCGGTGCCGGGGCACCGCAGTCCAAAGGGTCGGGCACCGCTGTCCAGAGAATATGGAGTGCGGCGACCTGTCGCCGCTTTGATTGAAGAAAAGCGGTGCGAGCGCACCGCACTCCAAAATCGTTTCCCCTTTGGTGTCGTCGGAGGATGGTTTCCCTT
>CAZXAO010000020.1:0-16771 GCA_964638465.1 uncultured bacterium
TGGACGAGCAGATCGTGGTGGACTTGGACTACGAACTGGACTCCCGGGCCGCGGTGGACCTCAATGTGGCCATGACGGAAAGCGGCCGGATCGTGGAGATCCAGGGCACCGGCGAGGGTCGGCCCTTCAGCCGTGAAGAGCTCAACGAGATGCTGGATCGGGCCTGGGGAGCCATCCAGGACCTGATCCGGATTCAGAAGGAAAGCCTGGGGGTGCGGTAGTTCGGGCTCGTTCAGCGGGGAGGGGGCCTTCTTTTGCCCGTGGAGCCCCGGGATCCGGGGCAGGGCTCCTTGGAGCGTCAGAACAGGCCGAGGGCGTCGTGGACCTCGGCCATGGTCTGTTGTGCCACCTCGCGGGCTTTTCGGCTTCCCTCTTCCAGCAGGTCCACCACCTCGTCGTCGGAGATTCGGGCGCGCTTTTCCTGGATAGGGGTCAGGTGGGCCTGGATCTGGCCCAGGAGTTTCTTCTTGCAGTCCACGCAGCCCAGGGCGCCGGAGCGGCAATCGGCCTCTATGGATTCCAGGTCCGGTGTGCCAAACACCCGGTGCAGGGCGAACACCGGGCAGATCTCCGGCCGGCCGGGATCACCCCGGCGGATCTTCTGGGGATCGGTGATCATCCGGCGGACCTTCTGGGCCAGGTCCTCGGGTTTCTCCGAGATCAGGAGGGTATTGCCGCGGGACTTGGACATGCGTTTGCCGTCGGTGCCGGGCACCCGGGGGAACCGGGTGAGCAGGGGTTCGGGCACCGGGAACACGGGCCGGTAGTACTCGTTGAACCGGCGGGCGATCTCCCGGGTGAGTTCAATGTGGGGCACCTGGTCTTCCCCCACGGGCACCACCTCCCCTTTGTAGAGGAGGATGTCGGCGGCCTGGAGCACCGGATACCCCAGGAACCCGTAGTTCACCAGGTGGCCGTAGGAGAGGTCCTCGCCCTCGGTGCTCTGGAACAGTTGATTCAGGCCCTCGGCCACGGTTTCCTGGAGCCGGGCCCGGAGCAGGCTCCGGTACTCCTTTGGGGAGAGGTGGGCCTGTCGTTCCTGGTCCAGCACCGTCAGGATCCGGTCCAGGGTCTGAGCCACCAGGCGATCCAGCACCTTTTTGCCCGAGGTTTTCAGTTCCCGGGCCTTGAGTTCGCCCACATACTCCTTGAAGGTGGGGTTCCGGAGGAGGCGGGACAGGGAGACCAGCATGGAGAACACCAGGTGCAGTTCGGTGTGTTCCGGCACGCGGGACTGCACGAAGATCACGGCCTTGTTCGGGTCAATGCCGGTGGCCAGCCAGTCCTTGACCATCTCCAGGGTGTTCTGGCGGACGGCCCGGGGGTTTCGGTATTCCGTGGTCAGGGCGTGCCAGTCAGCCACTTCAAAGAAGCACCGGTACGAGTCCTGGAGTTGTCGCCAGTTTTCCAGTACGCCAAAGAGGTGGCCGATGTGGAGTTTTCCGCTGGGCCGCATGCCCGAGAGGATCGTTTTCATGCTCGCCTCCTTCGGCTGCACAGGGTACGGCCTGCTGACGGACGATGCAAGGCCAGAAATTGGAGAACTTGTTGGGTATGAAGATGGGATTTTCCCGAGGAGTTTGACAGGGTCTGGGCGCTTCCTCTATGATCGGGTTTGAAAAAGGAGGAGGGTTTATGCTTGTTCTCTTGCACATTGTGCTGTTTTTCTTCCCACTCCAGGGAAAACAGGTAGGGTTTCGTCTGCATTCCCTTGTGGACCTTCCCACCTTCTACAAGGTACAGATGGGAAGCGAAAGGATGCCCTGGGAGATGGACCTGGTGCTGGGCTACGAAGGGATGCTTCAGAATAAGAAGTACGCGACAGAGCAGGATTCCCTTCGCCGGGAAGAGAGGCATACCCTGACAAGCCAAAATATGGATGTTCTCCTGTCGTTTAGCCGGTGGTACACTGGAGACTCTTATGAGGTGGGGAGATGGAAAATCACGCCCCTTTGGGGCTGGGGCTTCTGGACGAGCCTGGAGGGGGATTTCCAGAAGGACCGGGTTGAAAGAGATACCAGTGTGTTGGTTTGGACAACCACGGACCAGAGGCTCCGCTGGGAGGGAGGTTTGAGTTGGCGCCTCCGGGTGAACGCGGAGCCTCCTTGGTTTCACCGCCGGGTGTACCTTCAGTTTGGAATCACTCCCCTCTCGGTGGGTGTGGGGTACCAGTGGGAACAACTGCGGCGGGAAAGATCGGACAATGTGTTGGTGGAGCAGGTTCAACAAGGCCCTCTGTGGTCGGTTCATGCCCGGCGGCCGGGAAGGGGGCTGTTCAGCCTGTGGCTCATGATTCGGTTGTAAACCTTTGAAAAAGGAGGAGGAGGAAGCATGGTATGGGTGCTCTGGACCCTGCTGGTGGGCGTGCTCCCGTATCATGGGAGCCTGGTGGGAGTTCGGATCTCCAGTTTCAGTCGTCCACCGTCGGAGTTTAAGGTGCAGTTCTCCGAGGCCGGACCCCGGTGGGAAGTGGGGCTGGATCTGACAGGGACCTTTATGGCCCGGGAGGACAGCACCAGGTATGATACCCTTACGGTACGCAGCGAGCTTCGGCAGTGGGGCGTGGGGCTGAGGATGGCCGTACTCCAGCCCCTGGGCCGCCGGGACCTGGCGGAGGGCTCCTATCTGCAGGGGCTGGTGGGGGTAGGGCCCTGGTTTGAGGTGTCCATGTCCTACGATTCTATCTTCGGCTGGTCCCCCTCACAGGCCCAGGAACACCAGCGATGGGAAGCCGGACTGGGCACCTATGTGGGCCTGGAGTATGCCTTTCCCTTCCGGAACCTGGATCTACGGCTGCAGGGTCTGGTTCAGGTGGCGGGAATCCGTTGGACGAAGGACAAAACCTATGCCCGGAGTTGGAACGGGAATGAACGCCAGCAGGGGGGTTCGTCGTCTTCAGCCTGGTATCTGGAGGGCCTGTCGCTAACCCAGGGCAACCTGGGTATATGGCTCTTTGTGAAGATCCCATGAAAGGCCGTTTCCTGGTGTGGCTGGGGTGGCTCGTGGCCGCCTGTATGCCCGTGGAGGACCCGGGAGAGGGCTTCTTCATGTATCCACCGGGCTTCCAGTGGAGGGTAAGGTGGGTGATGGACTTGTCCCCGGCGCCTGGATCGTCCCCCGGACTTCCTGCCTACCACAGTGCGGTAGAGTTCACGGTGCGGGAGATCCGGCGCCGCCCCATAGGGGAGTCCGGCACCGAGGTCTGGACGCAGGTGGACCACAGTCCTCCCGGTGAATACAGTGTGTGGTGGGTTACCGATACCGCACTGATCTGGGTGCGGGGGGAGTCCGTGCCCTTTCCGTGGAGCCCTGTGGGGGATTCCGGGTATCGGTACCGGATCGGCGGGCGAACCTTCACCTCGGTGCGTGAGGTTCTGCGGTTCCTTAACCGGGCTGTGGGAGGGGTAGGGTTTGGTCCCCTTTCTCCGAAAGATCCCCAGAAAACCCTGCGGTTCCCCCTGACGGTGGGGGCCGAGTGGGTGGTGTTCCGGGAGCCCTGGCTTCGGGTCCGCCGGGTGGTGGATGTGGACACGGTCACCGGGCCCGGGAATCAAGAGTACTGGGCCTGGGTGGTGGATACCGAGGACGATCTCCCGAACATGGACACCCTGCGCGACTGGCTCACCAACGAGCTGTGGCTCCACAAACTCATCCGGGTCACAGTGGAGGTCTTTGACGAAGACGGTCAGTACCTGGGCCGCGTGATCGTCCGCGAAACCTACCAGCTCCTGGCGGCGGGGGAGTCGGGGCCCCTTTTGATGCGCCGGCTTGATGGAGGGGGGAACAAGCCTTATTTTTAGAACAGGGCATTTTGGAAAATAAGGTCCCCGATTGTTTTCTCTGGGGAAAATAAGCCGATGTTTCGCGGGCCAACGGGAAGAAGTGTGCCTCTGGAAATCCGGGGAGAGCGAGTACAGGCGTTTGTCCCGGATCCTTTACCACCGAGCCCACCCCTGGATCTCCCGTTTTCAAGGCTTCGGCTGCTGGAGGAGGCGGGTGTGGCGCTGGGTCGCCTGGACGACATCACCTCTCTGTTGCCCGATGCGGAACTTTTTCTCTACAGCTATGTCCGGAGGGAAGCAGTGCTGTCCTCTCAAATTGAGGGCACAGCATCATCGGTTGAAGATCTGTTGCTTTACGAGGCAGGGGAACTCCCCGGGGTTCCGCTGGATGATGTTCAGGAAGTTTCCAATTACGTGAAGGCTCTTTTCCACGGTGTTCAGCGTTTGCAACAGGGGTTCCCTTTATCTAACCGGCTCATACGAGAGATGCATGCGTTGTTGCTGAAGAGCGGACGAGGATCCCGACGGAGGCCCGGGGAGTTTCGAAAGGTGCCCGTTTGGATTGGTGGCTCCAGACCTTCCCGAGCGGAGTATATTCCACCTCCTCCTGAATATGTAGAACCCTCCATGAGGACCCTGGAGCGATTCTTACACAACCCGGAACCTCCGGCTTTGATCAAAGCCGCTCTGGTACATGTCCAGTTTGAATCTATCCACCCCTTCCAGGATGGCAATGGGAGAATGGGGCGTCTTCTTATCGCCTTCGTCCTCCACCATGAGAAAATGTTAAAGCACCCCTTGCTGTACTTGAGCCTCTACCTCAGACGATACCGATCCACATATTTTGATCTCTTGAACCGTGTGCGCTTTGAGGGGGATTGGGAACAGTGGGTAGATTTCTTCTTGGAAGGTGTACGATACACAGCACAACAGGCTGTGGAAACAGCTCATCGTATTCTTCAGCAATTGGACAAAGACCGTCGTAAAATTCAATCTGGAAAGACAAAACGTGTTTCTACCTTACTCCGGGTCTTTGAGGTGTTTTCTCGACGCGTCATTCTTTCAGCTCGTCATGTGAAGGAACTCACCGGGCTCTCTGTAGCGCCCGTATATCGTGCCCTTGAAGAGCTCAAGGATCTGGGGATTTTGCAGGAGGTTACAGGAAGGAGGCGTGGCCGCCTTTACGCATATACAGCACTCCTCAAGATCCTGGCCGAGGGAACAGAACCTTGAGTCTGGCATCGTTCTACCTTGACCCACCGTGTGCAGGCTTTAACCTTATCACAAAGCCAAGGAGGTGGCGCATGGCTGACTCCAAGGATTCCGGAAGCCTGGGCTGGGCCCTCACGGCCTTCGTGCTGGGAAGCCTTTTTGGGGCCGCCCTGGCCATTTTTCTGACGCCAGCCACCGGCAGCGAGACCCGCGAACGGGTGCGGGAGGTGGTGGACAAAACCCGGGAAGCCCTGGAACGGAAACGCGAAGAACTGAAACGCCGGGAAGAGGAACTCCCCCCGGACGAGGAGATCCAGGGCGAGGTGTAGTGCCAGCCAAACAGGAGGCTTTCCATGGCAGTAAAGATTGGCATCAACGGCTTTGGCCGGATTGGTCGGCATGTGCTGAAGATCGGCCTGGACCGGGACGACCTGGAGTTCGTGGCGGTGAACGACATCACCGATGCGCGCACCCTGGCCCACCTCTTCAAGTACGATTCGGTGTTTGGCCCCTACGACGGTGAGGTCTCCGTAGAAGACGACCACATCGTGGTGGACGGACACCGCATCCGCGTGTTCTCCATCAAAGACCCGGCCCAGATCCCCTGGGACGAGCTGGGCGTGGACCTCGTGGTGGAAGCCTCCGGCGTGTTCCGGTCGCGGGACAAGGCCGCCCTGCACCTGCGGGGGACCGTCAAGAAGGTGATCATCACGGCGCCAGGCAAGGGGGAACCTCCGGATGTCACCCTGGTGTTGGGCGTCAATCAGGACGCCTACGACCCCAAGAACCACCATGTGATTTCCAACGCCTCGTGCACCACCAACGCCTTTGCACCCCTGGTGAAGGTCTTGCACCAGCACCTGGGGATCCAGTACGGGGTGATGACCACGGTGCATTCGTACACCAACGACCAGCGGCTCCTGGATGCGCCCCATCGGGACCTGCGGCGGGCCCGGGCAGCGGCGCTTTCCATCATCCCCACCTCCACGGGAGCGGCCAAGGCCATTACCCAGATCTTCCCCGAACTGAAGGGCAAACTCTCGGCTCTGGCCCTACGGGTGCCCACCCCGGACGCGTCGCTCGTGGACTTCGCCGCCGTGGTGGAAAAGGAGACCACCGTGGAGGAGGTGAACGACCTGTTCCGTCAGGCGGCTGCGGGCGAACTCTCGGGCATCCTGGAGTACAACGAGGACGAGATCGTCTCCTCGGACATCATCGGCAACGAGCACTCCGTGGTGTTTGACGCTCCCCTTACTCAGGTGGTTCAGGGCAACCTGGTGAAGGTCTTTGGCTGGTACGACAACGAGTGGGCCTACGCCACCCGGGTGGTGGACCTGGTGGAGTACATCGTGGAACGCGGCCTTTGAGCCCGGGTGAAGAGGCGGATGCGACCCATTGCAGGTGACCGTAGGGGAGGGGTGCAGCAGACTCCCTGAAGAGATCACCGGCGGGGGCGGCGGCCCGGCCGGGCCGCCGCCCCCACCGAACCGAGGTGAACCATGAAACTGAAAACCCTTCGGGATCTGCCCGCCGAAGCCCTGCAGGGCAAACGGGTTCTCCTGCGGGTGGACTTCAATGTGCCCCTGGAAGCCGGAAAGGTGAAGGACGATACCCGGATCCGGGCGGCCCTGCCCACGATCCAGTACCTCCTGGATAAGGGGACCGTGCCCATCCTCATGAGCCATCTGGGGCGCCCCAAGGGCCGGGTGGTGCCGGAACTCTCGCTCAGGCCTGTGGCCGAACACCTGGCCCGGCTCCTGGACCGGCCGGTGACCTTCGTGCCCACCCTGGACGAGGCCCCCCGGCGGGTCCAGGCGGCCCGACCGGGTGATCTCCTGCTCCTGGAGAACACGCGATTCCACCCCGGTGAGACCAAGAACGACCCCGACTTTGCCCGGCAACTGGCGGCCCTGGGGGAGGTGTATGTCAACGACGCCTTCGGCACGGCCCATCGGGCCCATGCCTCCACCTACGGGGTAGCCACCCTGTTGCCCGTCCGGGCCGCCGGCTTCCTGGTGGAACGCGAGGTCCGGTACCTCTCCCAGGTGCGAGACCATCCGGAAAAGCCCTTTGCCCTGGTGCTCGGTGGCGCCAAGGTGGCCGACAAGATCGGCGTGCTGGAGACCCTCCTGCCCAAGGCCGACCGGTGCCTGATCGGAGGCGGCATGGCCTACACCTTCCTCCAGGCCCGGGGCGTGCCCATCGGCGACTCCCTGCTGGACGAGGGGTCCCTGGAGGCCGTTCAGCGGTTCCTCCGGGACTTCGGCGACCGGATCTTCCTGCCCGAGGACCATGTGGTGGCCGAAGCGGTGCAGGCCGGGGTGCCCGTGGAGATCGTGCAGGGGGGAATCCCCGAGGGCAAGAAGGGCGTGGACATCGGTCCCCGCACCATCGCCCGGTTCTTAGAACTCCTGGAGGGCCACCGAACGGTCTTCTGGAACGGCCCCATGGGCGTGTTTGAGATCCCGGGCTTTGAGCAGGGAACCCTGGCCATCGCCCGGAAGCTTCGGGCGCTGACGCAGGCGGGTACGACCACCATCACCGGGGGCGGAGATACCGTGCGGGCATTGCACGCCGCAGGCGTCCGGGACGACGAGATCACCCATGTGTCCACGGGCGGCGGCGCCACCCTGGAGTTCCTGGCCGGCCGAGACCTGCCCGGGCTCCAGGTGTTGATGGAACCCTGAGGCATAGGGATCAGGCTTGAAACAAGAGGAGGATAGCGTGATGCGTGCGCGCAGCAAAGCGTTCCTTCGGGAACTCATCGGCACCATGAGTCCCTCGGGATTTGAAGGCGAAGCCAGTCAGGTGTGGCAACGGTATGTAAGGGAATTCGCCGACGAGGTCCGGGTGGATGTCCACGGCAACACCATCGCAGTGGTCAACCCCGGGGGCAAGCCCGTGCTCATGCTGGCAGGCCACATTGACGAGATTGGCCTGATGGTGCGCCATGTGGACGAACACGGCTACCTGTACTTCGGCCCTATTGGTGGCTGGGACGCCCAGATCCTGCAGGGCCAGCGCGTGTGGGTGCAGGGGAAAAAGGGCGAGCGGATCCTGGGGGTCGTGGGCAAGAAACCCATCCACTTGCTGGACCCCAAGGAACGGGAGAAGGTGCCCAAACTCTACGAACTCTGGATTGACATCGGAGCCCGGGACCGGGACGAGACCCTGAAGCAGGTGGACATCGGGGCCCCGGTGGTGGTGGCGGCCGGCATGGAGGAACTGCAAAACGGAATCCTGGTGGGACGCGGGTTTGATGACCGCGTGGGGGCCTTCGTGGTGGCCGAAGCCCTCCGATTGGCCCGTCAGAAGAGGTTGAAGGCCGCCGTGTACGCCGTGGCCACGGTCCAGGAGGAGGTGGGCCTCCGGGGCGCCCGCACCAGCGCCTTCGGCATCAACCCGGATGTGGGGATCGCCGTGGATGTGACCTTCTCCACGGATTACCCCGGCGTGGACAAACGCCGGATCGGCGAGATCCGGCTGGGTGGGGGCCCGGTGATCGCCCGCGGCCCGAACATCAACCCCCGGGTGTTTGACCTGCTGGTGCAGATCGCCCAAAAGGCCCGGATCCCGTACCAGGTGGAGGGCATCCCCTACGGCACCGGCACCGACGCCAATGTGATCCAGTTGACGCGCGCCGGCGTGGCGACAGGTCTCGTGTCCATCCCCAACCGGTACATGCACTCGCCCGTGGAACTCGTGCACGAAAAGGACCTGGAGAACATCGCCCGGCTGCTGGCCGGCTTTGCCGCAGCCCTGGATCCTGAAACCCCGCTGATCCCCTTCTGAGGCCATGACCGCATCCTCCGGCGGACCCTCACCCCGGCCCATGACGGTTCCGGACCTGGTGGCCATGAAACGGCGGGGCCAGAAGATCGTGATGGTCACCGCCTACGACTACCTCTTTGCCCGTCTGGCCGACGAGGCCGGGATCCATGTGCTGCTGGTGGGCGATTCCCTGGGCATGGTGGTGGAGGGCCGGGAGACCACGCTGCATGTCACCCTGGACCAGATCCTGTACCACACGGCCATGGTGCGGCGGGGGGCCCGACACGCCCTGGTGGTGGCCGACATGCCCTTCCTGAGTTATCAGGTGTCCGTAGAGGAGGCGGTGCGGAACTGCGGACGGGTGCTCAAGGAAACGGGCGCCCACGCCGTAAAGCTGGAGGGGGGCCTGGAGGTGGTCCCCACAGTGAGACGCCTGGTGGAGGTGGGCATCCCGGTGATGGCCCACATCGGCCTCACCCCCCAAAAGGTCCACGCCTTCGGGGGGTTCCGGGTACAGGGCCGGGGCCGTAAGGCCCGGGAGCGTCTCAAGCGGGAGGCCCGGGCCCTGGAGGACGCCGGGGCCTTCGCCCTGGTCCTGGAGAGCGTCCCCCTGGAACTGGCCCGGGAGATCACCGAGATGTTGACCATTCCCACCATCGGCATCGGCGCCGGTCCCCATACCGACGGCCAGGTACTGGTCCTCCACGACCTCCTGGGCCTGTTTGAGGACTTCAAGCCCCGGTTCGTCAAACGCTACGCCCACCTGGCCCAGGAGGTCCGCCAGGCCCTCCAGACCTTTAAGCGGGAAGTGGAACAGGGCCTCTTCCCGGACGAGGCCCACAGTTTCCACCTGAAACCCGAGGAAACGCCATGAAGATGGTTCTCACCAAGAAGGGCAATGTCATCCGGATCTTTGCCTCGGAACGGCTGGACCCGCCCTTTGCCTTCTGGCTGGGCAAGTGTGTGCGGGATGTGGAGCAGGAGAGCCACTACCTGTTCCTGCTGGCCGAGGAAACCCTGCCCCAGGGGGACCTTTCCTTCTGGGGCACCAAGATCTTTGAGATCAGCCACACCAACCAGGAAGACTGTGTCAAGGCGGTATCGGAGTTTTTGAAGCAACTGGCACATCAAGAACGGGGGTAGCGATCGTCATTGGCGCCAGAAGGCCGGGGTAGAAGGGTCCTCATCATCTCCTACTACCTGCCCCCGCTGGGCCGGGGCGGCGTCAAACGGCCGACGAAGTTCGCCAAATACCTGAAGCGCCTGGGCTGGGAACCCGTCCTCCTGGGGGTCAAACCCATCGCCTACTACGCCTTTGACCCCACCCTGCTGGAGGACCTCAAGGGAATACCGGTGTTCCGCGCCGAGAGCCTGGATGTCTCCCGGCTGGTCTACTGGCTGGGGAAACGCCAGGTGAAGGCCTCGCCTCTGACCGAGGGGATCTCCCGGAGCGTCTTCAACACCCTCCTCTTTCCCGATGCCAAGGCCCCCTGGATCCCCTTTGCCTACTGGCTGGGCCGGAGCCTGGCCGAGAAGGGACTCCGGCCGGACCTCATCCTGAGCACCTCGCCTCCCTTCAGCGCCCACCTCATTGGCCTCCTGCTCCGCCGCCACTATCGGGTGCCCCTGGTGGTGGACTTCCGCGACTTCTGGCCCACGGGGCTCGTGCCCGCCAACCCGGTGATGAAACCCCTGTACGCCCGGCTGCGCCGGTGGATCGCCCGCCAGGCCGACGCCGTCATCGCCGTGTACCAGGACATCGTGGAGGACCTGGGCTTCGGCGAGTACCTGCCCTCGGGCTACGATCCCGAAGAACTGGCCGACCTGCCGGCTTTTGACCTCAAGGGCGAGATCCCCATCGCCTACACGGGCTCCCTCTCCCTCAAGGAGGATTCCACTTTGGCGCTGATCCGGGCACTCCGGGAGGTCCCGGGGTTTACCCTGCACCTGGCCGGTGTGGTCCCCGGCTCCATCCTGCGGGAGGTGGACGGTGAACGCGTGTTCTACCACGGATACCTCAGTGCCCGGATGGCCCTGGGATTCCTGAAGTCGGCCCGGATCCTGTGGTACACCCAGCCCGCCGGGGCCAGTGCCACGGCCAAACTCTACGAGTACACCGGCCTGGGGAAGCCCATCCTGGCCACCATTCCTCCTGAAAGCGAGGCGGCCCGCCTGATCGCCTCCCGGGGCCTCGGCGTCGTGGTCCCCCCGGAAACCCCCCGGATCGTGGAGGCCCTGCAGCGGATCCGACGAGGCGAGCTTCCGTTCCGGGGCGAAACCCTGGTGGAGTTCTCCAGGGAGAACCAGGTGCGTCGCCTGATCCACATCTTTGAAGAGGTGCTCCAACGACGCACCTCATCGGCCTGAACCCCCTCCGGGCCCTGAGGATCCCGTGAGAGGTTCGTCTACAATGATTCCCTGAACAAAGGAGTGAGCGCCATGTTTCAACGGCTGCAAAGTGAGTACCGCTATCGGGGCAAGCGCGTGAACCTGCGGGTGGACCTCCTGAGACACCACGACCGGGAGGTGCTGTGGGAGGTGGTGGAATTTCGGAATGCGGTGACCGTGGTGCCGGTGCTCGCTGATGACCAGGTGGTGTTCGTCCACCAGTTCCGGCCGGCTGTGGGCAAACGCATCCTGGAACTGCCCGCCGGGACCCTGGAGCCGGGCGAAGACCCCCGGGAAGCCGCCCGCCGCGAACTGGAAGAGGAAACCGGCTACCGCGCGGGCACCCTTCGGAAACTCACCGAGTTCTTCACCGTGCCCGGGCTGGGCACCGAGCGGATGTTCCTCTTTGAAGCCCGGAACTTGGAACCCGGCCCCATGCGACTGGAACCCCACGAGGACCTGCACCTGGTGATCCTGAGCCGCGAGGAGATCCTCCAGGGGATCCGCTCCGGTCGCCTGGAGGACGCCAAAACCCTGGTGGGCCTGATGTTCTATCTGATGCCAGAACTCAGGCCCGGGGACCGGTAACCTGGAGCAGGAACATGGCTGGAGGGTGGTGGGGCCTCTGGCTGGCAGCCTGGGTGGCCTCCGTGCCGCCCGTGGCCGGTGATCTGGCCGATGCCCTGCGGCAGATGGCCCGGGAAACCCCCTGGGTGGAGGTGAACACCGCCGGCGTCCAGGACCTCCAGGCGCTGCCTCTGATGAGCCCGGATCTCCTGTGGATCATCCTCCAGGAACGCCAGGAGCGGCCCTTTGAGGACTTTGAAGATTTTGCTCGGCGTGTGCCCCTGGATCCCCTGCAGGCCTTCCTGTATGCCCGGGTTCTTCGGTTTCCCCGGAACCGCTCCCGGGTGATCATCCACGGGGTGGGATGGATCCGATACCAGGCCCGGGAGTCTATCCGGCAGGCCCTGCGGATCACGGTCCGGTGGGGCCGCCACCGTGCGGGCCTCCGGATGCCCGAGGGCCGGGGATACCTGGGGATCCGCGGACGTTCCGGGGAACTGTGGCTGGGATTCCTGCAGCCCCGGGTAGGCCTGGGGCTCCTGGACCCCTCTCCCCGGGGTGCCCGGGCAATGGGCGCACCGGGTGTCCGATGGCGGGCAGGCACCGGCGCACCCGGGATAGGCCTTCGGTGGCGGGGCTGGATGGGGGATCTTCGGGCCTGGGCGACCCGGCGGGATCTGGGACTCCGGTGGCAGCCCGCCCCCTGGGGTGCGGTGGCCCTGAACCGCCGGGGCGTGGCCCTGGAGGGAAGGGCAGGTAGCCCGGCGCTGCGACTGACCTGGGAACTGGGCCTGGTGGCACACCAGGCCCAGTTGCGGGGGGACCTGAGGGTGCGCGCAGGAGCCAGCCGGTGGACCCTGAGGGGGACACCCCGGGGCCCCATGATGCTGTTTGGCCGGGTGCCTTTTGGCCCCGATGTGACGCTGTTCCTGGAATCCCAGGGAACGCCAACAGGACAACGGGCCCGGATCCTGGCCCGGTGGCATCGGCAGGGAACAGAACTCTGGTTCGGACTGCGGAGCGATCAGCAACCGGGATCCCCTCCCCGGATCCGGTGGACGCTGGAGGTGTCCAATGGGGCTGCCGGTGGTCGGTTCCACCTGGAGCGCGTGGACCAGGGGAACCGGACGGGCTGGCTCGGTTCTCTGGAACGGGTCTGGCAGGGAGCCGGTTGGACCCTGCGGGTCCGATGGGCCGTGTATCGGGTACCCGCTGGCTCCGGACGCCTGTACCTGGCCGAAGGCGCGCCCGGCCTCTGGCCCCGCGTGTTTACCCTGACCTCCTCGGGCGCCCGGGGCACGGTGGCCTGGTCCTGGACCTTTCAGGACCCCTGGACCCTGGTGGGCTGGGTGTCCCTCGGCGATGACCTCCGCCACGCCCCGGTACCGGAGGCCTGTGTGGCCCTCCGCTGGTAGGGCTCTATGCTTTGGACATGCGAGGCCGGACCAAGGTGGGGCTCTGGATCATAGGGGTCGTCGGACTCCTGTTCCTGATGCAGCGCACCTGGCCTCCGGGCATCCCGATGCCAGACCTCCGCTGGACCTATACGGCCCGGGACCTGAATCGGTGGCTGGCCCTTCTGGATCCCGGAGCGCGCCGGTGGTTCGGCCTCTGGCACCTGACCCTGGACCTTTTGTGGCCCCTCGTGTACGGGACCCTTCTTCTGAAGGGCACCCGGTGGCTGGCCTCCCGGCGTCCCCTGGTCCGGGGACTTCCCGCCCTTGTGGTCCTGGTGGTGCTCTCGGACCTGGTGGAGAATGGGGCTCTTGCCCTCTACGCCTGGAAGGTCCCCCGGGCACCGGTGGCCCTGGCCTGGCTGGCCGTCCGGGCCACCACCCTCAAGTGGACCCTCCTCGTGCTGCTGGTGCTGGGAAGCCTCCGGGCCCTGCTGCAGCGTTCGGCCCCCCGGTCCTCTTGACGAACCATTTTCAATCGCATAAAATTACCAACTGCAAATGAACATCAACTGAAAGGGAGGTGACCTCATGGTTCAGCGGCTCAAGCGGCGGGCCAGTTTCCAGCGGGAGCGGATCCTGACCTTGCTGGAAAGCGGGGGGCACTGGAGCGCTGAGGAGATCTACGAGTACCTCAAGCCCGAAATCCCCACCCTGTCCCTGGCCACGGTGTATCGGAACCTGAAGGTGCTGGAGGAGGAGGGCAGGATCCGGCAGGTGGCTCTGGAGGGTCGGGATCATCGGCTGTGGGAGGCCACCAAGCACCCGCCCCATGTCCACTTCGTGTGCACGGTCTGTGGGAAGATCGTGGATGTTCCCGTGACCCTGAGCCAGCTGGAACACACCCTGCCCCAGGTGCCCGGAAAGGTGCAGGAGTTCCGGGGGACCCTCTATGGCATCTGCCGCGAATGCCTGGAGAAGGGATATGCGGGGGATGGATGAACTGCTGCAATTGCTGGAGCACTATCCCTTCCTCCACCTGCTGGAGGTTCATCTGGGCGACCCTCCCCGGGTGCGGCTCCAGTACCACGCCCGGACACCCGTGGAGAAACGGGCCCAGGCGGTGCGGGAACTCAAGAGGGTCCTGCTGGACCTTTATCCCCACCTGACCCGGGTTCGTCGCCGGCTCAAGCGCGACCACAACGGCCGCGTGCTGCACTTTGACCCTGCCGAGGGCCTCCTCCGGGTGGAGTGCCAGCGAGAGTATCCCTGCGAGGAGTCCCTGCAGACCCTGGAGTGGGACATCCTGGAAGCCGAAGCCCTGCGCGAGGAACAGGAACAAACCCAGCTCCGGCAGCGGATGACCCTTTTCACCCTGCTGGCCCTGGTCCTTGGGGGCCTGGGGCACCTGCTGGGGACCGGTCCTCTGGCCTGGCTTTTCTATGTGGGTGCCTACCTCGCAGGAGGGTTCCACGCGACCCTCAGCGCCCTGGAAGCCCTGCGGAAGTTTGAACTGGATGTAGACTTCCTGATGGTGGTGGCGGCCCTGGGAGCGGCCTATCTGGGCCATCCCTTTGAAGGGGTCATCCTCCTGTTCCTCTTTTCCCTGTCCAGCACCCTGGAGATCTGGGCCATGGACCGGAGCCGTCGGGCCCTGCGGCATCTGCTCCGGTTCCAGGCCACCGATGCCCTCCTCCTGGTGGACCACCGGGAGATCCCCGTGCCCCCGGAGGTGCTCCAGCCCGGGGATCGAGTGCGCCTCCGCCCCGGGGAACAGGTCCCCACCGACGCCCGGGTAACCGAGGGTACGGGGCATGTGGACGAGTCTACCCTGACCGGTGAATCCCTGGCGGTCCTCAAACGCCCCGGGGATCTTCTGTACGCTGGAACCCTGGTGATTGACGGCCACTTTGAGGCGGAGGTCACCCGTCGGATAGAGGAATCCACCCTGGAAAAGACCCTGTTGCTCATCCGGGAGGCCCGGGAGCGCAAGGCCCGGTCCCAGCGGATCGCCGACCTCTTTGGCGGCCCCTATACCTATGCCGTCATCCTGGGGGCCCTGGCCGTGTACTTCCTGTTCCGGTTCCTCCTCGGGATCCCCCATGAGGTCTCCTTGTACCGGGCCATGGTCTTCCTGGTGGTGGCCTCTCCCTGTGCGGTGGTGCTCTCCACGCCCGCCTCTATCCTCACGGCCATTGCCCACGCCGCCCGGCGGGGCATCCTCTTCAAGGGCGGGGTATATGTAGAGGAAATGGCCCAGAGCCAGGTGGTGGCCTTTGACAAGACCGGCACCCTCACCGAGGGCCGGATTGAGGTGCGCCAGGTGGTTCCCCTACCCCCGTACCGGCGGGAGGAGGTGATCCAGTGGGCCGCCTCCGTGGAGGCCCTTTCCGAGCATCCCTATGGACAGGCCATCGTGACCCTGGCCCGACGGGAAGGGCTGGCCCTTCTGTCTGTGGAGGACTTCACCTACCGGGTGGGAGAGGGGGTACGGGGCCGGGTGAACGGCCGGGAGATCTTCGTGGGACGGCCCGATGAGACGCTCCTGGAACAGGCTCGCCAGCGGAAGATCAACGGGGAGTCCACCCTGGTGGCCGTCTATGTGGACGGCGAGGCCGCCGGCCTCCTGGCCCTGGCCGACCGGGTTCGGTTGGAGGCCCCCCAGGTGGTGCGTCAGTTGAAGACCCTGGGGGTGGAAGAGGTGATCATGCTTACAGGAGATCGCCCCGAAGTGGCCCGGGCCGTGGCCCGGGAGGTGGGGGTGGATCGCTTCTATGCGGGTCTGCACCCGGAGGATAAGGTGCGGGTGGTGCGGGAACTGCAGGCGAAGGGCCATCGGGTGGTGATGGTGGGCGATGGGGTGAACGACGGCCCTGTGCTGGCCGCTGCCCAGGTGGGGGTGGCCATTGGTGGCGCCTCCACCGATGTGGCCCTGGAAACCGCAGATGTGGTGCTCATGAAACAGGGACTCCGACGGCTGCCCTACGCCCTGCAGCTGGCCCGTAAAGCCCGTCGGGTGGTGCTCCAGAACTACCTGGTGGCCCTGGGGGTAATCGTCGTGATGGTGGTCCTGAACTTCTGGGGCAAGGTGCCCCTTACCCTGGGAGTGCTGGGGCACGAGGGCAGCACTGTGCTGGTGCTCCTCAACGGCCTCAGGCTCTTGATGCCTTTGCAGCTTCCCGAAGTACCCGGGGGTGCAGGCGACCTGCGGAGCCAGCGTCCCCAGTCCACCCCTTCAGAGCCCCTCCGGGTGGGTTGACAGGGGACGGGGGTCCCCATACCATAATCGGCCCCTTCGGAGTCCCTCCGGAGGAGGGTTGACACGCACCCCCGATTTGCGTAACATAATGAGCCCGCAAAGGCGGGGTGACGACACGGTTCTTTGAAAAGCGAGAAGGATTGAGAAGGTGATTAAGCTACTAAGGGCGTCTGGTGGATGCCTGGGCGCCAGGAGGCGATGAAGGGCGTGGCCAGCTGCGATAAGCCTGGGGGAGGCGCCAGCAGCCTTTGATCCCAGGATGCCCGAATGGGGAAACCCGGCAGGGGTAAATCCCTGTCATCCCGCTTCGGCGGGAGGCGACACCCGGGGAACTGAAACATCTTAGTACCCGGAGGAAAAGAAAGAGACATCGATTCCCTGAGTAGCGGCGAGCGAAA
>CAZXAO010000021.1:0-15970 GCA_964638465.1 uncultured bacterium
CAAGAGGGGAAGGTCCGCCACATCCATTCCCTGTGGATCACCAATGTGGTGGCCTTTGAGGCCACTCCCGAGGTGGTCCGGGCCGTGGCCCAGCGACCGGAGGTGGCCCGGGTCTACTACAATCCCAGACGCCAGATCCTCCGCAAGACCCCCCGGAAGCCCGCCGTGCCCCTCCCCGGCAAGGTGGGCGCCCCGGCCGACCACACCGGCACCAAGGCCATCGTCTGGGGCGTAAACCAGATCAACGCCCCGGATGTGTGGGCCCAGGGGTACACGGGCCAGGGCGTCGTGGTGGGCGTCCTGGACACGGGGGTGAACTACAACCATGTGGACCTGGCCGACCACATGTGGACCAACCCCGGCGAGGTGCCCAACAACGGCATTGACGACGATAACAACGGCTATGTGGACGATTACCACGGCTACGACTTTGCCTACAACGATGGCGATCCCATGGATGGTCAGGGCCACGGGACCCATGTGGCCGGCACCGTGGCGGGCGACGGCACCGCCGGCACCCAGACGGGCGTAGCCCCCGATGCCCAGATCATGGCCCTCAAGATCCTGGACGACCAGGGCGGCGGCCAGGAGACGGATGTCTGGGAAGGTGTCCAGTACGCCCTGGATAACGGGGCCGATGTCCTTTCGGCCTCTATCGGGTGGTGCCACCGCTACAACCCCAATCGGCAACAGTGGCGCCAGGTGGCCGACAATGTGCTGGCTGCCGGTGTCGTCTGGGTGGCCGCCGCGGGCAACGAGGGCGACCTCTCAGATCCCTGGAACCAGTGCCCGGATACAGCCCCCGATAATGTGGATACCCCGGGCGACATCCCCTCGCCCTGGAAGCACCCGGATCAGGCCAGCAATGGCTCCACAGGCAGCCAGTCCAGCGTCATCACCGTGGGCGCCACCGACTCCAACGACGCCATCGCCTCCTTCTCCTCCCGCGGGGGCGTCACCTGGTCCAGCGTGAGTGGCTACGGCGACTACCCCTATGTGGGTTCCTACGGCAAACGGGGGCTCATCAAGCCCGATGTGTCGGCACCGGGCGTCAACATCACCTCCCTGGACTACCAGAACAACACCGGCTACCTGAGCGGCTGGGACGGCACCTCCATGGCCACGCCCCATGTGTCCGGCACCGTGGCCCTGATGCTCAGCAAGTACGGTGGGCTCCTGCCCCGCGAGATTGACTCGTTGCTGGAGGTGACGGCGGTAGAGCTGGGCATCTCGGGCAAGGACTCGGCCTACGGCGCCGGTCGCATTGACGCCCTGGCCGCGGTCAACGCCATCCAGGGCCCCTCCTACACCCACGATGTCGCCCTGACCGCCATCAATGCCCCCACGGGCACCTACACGGTCACGAGCAGCACGAACCAGACCGTGACGCCCGAGGTGCAGGTGGCCAACTACGGCACCTCCACCGAGACCTTCACGGTGCACTTCGTGATGGCGGATCCCAACGGTGTACGGTTCTATCACCAGGTGCAGACGGTCTCTAACCTGGCCTCCGGGGCCAGCACCACGGTGACCTTCCCCGCCTACACCTTCACCTACACCAGCGGGGCCACCACCTACCACGACACCGCCTGGGTGGCCCTCACGGGCGACGAGAACACTGCCAACGACCTGCGGTCGGGCACCTTCAAGGTGTACCGTCAGGGCATCCAGTACCTGATCGTGGATATGGATCCCAACACCTCCTCTGGTCCTGTGATTGACGAACAGCTGCAGTACTGGGGCTGGGCCGGCGACTACACCACCACCTTCCCGGACCTTGCCACCATGCAGAACTACGAGGCGGTGTGGATCTTCCTGGGGATCTATAGCCAGAACCACCAGCTCACCAGCACCGAGGCCAATACCATCGTGGACTACCTGCACAGCGGCGGGGCCGTGTACATGGAGGGAGGCGACGCCTGGGCCTACGACCAGAACCGCAGCATCTACGCCCCCTACTTCGGCGTGGACGCCAACAACTCCTCGGACGGCTCCAGCGACCTGTCCACCGTGGAGGGCCTGAACAACACCTACCTGCCCTGGGTGGCCGGCCACACCTTCTCCTACGGCGGTGAGAACAGCTGGATTGACCGGATGGTGGTGCTCTCCTCGCCGCCCGACGGGGGGATCGCCGAGGCCTACCTGCAGAACCCCTCGGTGGGCTACACCTGTGGAGTGATCAACTCCGGCACTTACGGGACCAACAGTTACTTCACCGTCGCCCATTCCTTTGAGCTGGGGAGCCTGACCCAGACCGGCCGGGGTGCGGTGGCCGAAACCCTGGCGGCCTACATCCAGCGGTCGGTGTTCAGCGTGCCGCCGGTGGTGGTCCAGGAGGGGCCGCCAGAACAGACCCGGCCGTCCCTGCGGCTTCAGGTGCTCCCTGGAGTGGCCCGAAGCCAGGCCCGGGTGGCCTTCACCCTGCCCGCCGAGGCCCGGGTGCGTCTGGACCTGTACGATGCTACGGGCCGCCGGGTGCGGCGGCTGTTCCAGGGCCAGGCTGCCCCGGGGCGCCACGAGAGGTCCCTGGCGGTGGAGACCCTGCCTCCCGGTGTGTATCTGGTGCGGCTCCAGACCTCTACGGGCATGAACCTGACCCAGCGGCTGGTGATCCTGCGGTAATCTCTTCTCAGAAAAACCTGGGGGTGGGGAGGGGATCTGCCCGGCCTGGCCAGGCGGTGGAAAAGGCGATGGCTGAGGGGGTAAACCGCAGCGGATCGTAGAGAGCTGGAGCCGGACTCTACGATCACCTCTGGAAAAGCCGTACGGGGGTGGGCCGCCTGTGGCGGCCCACCCCCGTATTTCGGACTCCACATTCGGGTTCGTGTTACCTGGGTTCAGGGGATCTCCCTGTTCTGGGCCTCCACGGGAGCGGCGGAGGGACCTGCGGCCTTCGTGTTCGCAGGAGGTTCTTCCGGGGACCGCCGGCGGCGGTGAGATCACCGGGGCGGCTTCGGGTTCACAGGAGGTCCAACCGAGGACCCTCCGGGGGGCGCGGGTGTCCTCTCCCTTCCGATCTCACCAGGGCAGGCGACATTCCCGGGCTGCCCTCTTTTCTCCTGGGCTTTCTCCTGGGATGGGAGTGGATCGGAGCCCCCGGGATGTTTCGCCCCTGAAGGTGTTCCTGCAGGGGATATTCAACGCGGGTCGAACCGTCCTCCCACCCCTGTAGGAGTGGCTTTCGCCGCGTTTTTCTCAGCGTGGGATGGCTTTCAACACGACAGTTTTCCTTCGTCCCCGCATAGGAAAGCAATGCAGAGCATATGGAGTGCGGCGACCTGTCGCCGCTTTGGTTGAATCAAAGCGGTGCTGGAGCACCGCACTCCAAAGAAGGAACGCCAGACAACCCTTTGAAACGCCTACCCGGCCTTGTAGGAGCGCCTCCAGGCGTGAACTTCCCGGACCGCATCGTCACCGGTCATTTCCCTCTCCGGGGCCCCGTGGGATTTTCAAGGAAAATCCCACGGGGTGGTCTCCGGGGTCCCCAGGGGATTTTCTCCGAAAATCCCCTGGGGTGGGCCCTGTAGGAGGAGCGGCTTCCGCCGCGACGGTTCCCCTCCGTCCGGGGGTAGAAAAGCGGTGCCGGGGTACCGCAGTCCAGCGAATATGGAGCGCGGCGGCCCGACGCCGCTTTTGGAGTGCGGCGACCTGTCGCCGCTTTGGTTGAATCAAAGCGGTGCGAGCGCACCGCACTCCAAAGAAGGAACGCCAGACAACCCTTTGAAACGCCTACCCGGCCTTGTAGGAGCGCCTCCAGGCGTGAACTTCCCGGACCGCATCGTCACCGGTCATTTCCCTCTCCGGGGCCCCGTGGGATTTTCAAGGAAAATCCCACGGGGTGGTCTCCGGGGTCCCCAGGGGATTTTCTCCGAAAATCCCCTGGGGTAGTCTCCGGGGTCCCCAATGCGGTTTTCTCCGAAAACCGCATTGGGGTGTTCTTTCGCCCCTGAAGGGGCTCCTCCAGATTCCCCGCAGGTCCCCCACCTGCTCCTGAACCTCCCGGGGTCCAGCCCATCTTCCCATCCGGTGCACGCACAGGACTCATCCCCTCTCCCTTTCCTGGCCCACCCCTCTAACGCCCTAACCCAGGCAAGCTCGCCTATGTGGACCCTTCGGCAAGCATGCCGACGCTGGAAACGCCAACGCTCTAACTCAGGCGGGCTCGCCAGGGTCCGGCCAGGGAATCTCCCCCTTCACCGGCCCCCTCCAACGCCCTAACGCCTTGACTCTTTGACGCTCTGGCGTTACCCTTCCGCCATGCGCATCCTCACCATCACGAACCAGAAGGGCGGCGTCGGCAAAACCGCCCTGACCTTCCACCTGGCCTACCTCTTCGCCCGGGACGGCGCCCGTACCCTGCTCGTGGACCTGGATCCCCAGGGCAACCTCTCCCGCTCCTACCTGGACGAAACCCCCGAGGCCTCCCACCTCCGGCGGCTCTTTGAGGGCCAGCTGCCCGAACCCTATCCCCTCTCGGATCGGCTGCACCTGGTGGGCAGCGACATCACCCTGTCCAAGTACGAGGCCGACGCCAAACTGGAGAACTTCTTCCGGGTCCGCACCTTCCTGCAGGAACTGGATCCGGCCTACGACATCGTGCTCATTGACACCCCGCCCTCCCTGGGCCTCTTCACCTCCAACGCCCTCCTGGCCTCCCACGAGGTCCTGATCCCGGTGGACATCTCCCACTACGCCCGCATCGGCCTCGCCGACCTCCTGGAGTCCGTGGAAAAGGTCCGGGAGACCACCGGAACCCGGCTCCGGGTGCTGGGGATCGTGTTCTCGGCGGTCCGGGAGCGGCTCCGCTTCTTCCAGGCCTTCCGCCAGGACCTGGAAGAACGGTACCCCGGCCTGCCCTTCCGCACCTTCATCCCGGAATCCGTGCGGCTCCGGGAGGCCATCAGCCGCCGGCAGACCGTCTTTGAGGCCTTCCCGAACCACAAGATCACCCGGGCCTTTGAGGCCCTGTTCTCGGAAATCAAGGAGCGGCTGTCATGAGGGAGAGCTACCTGGACCGGCTCAGCCGGATCCAGAAAAAGAAGAAACTCTCGGTGTACCTTCCCCCCGAGGTGGCCCGGGCCCTGAAGAAGTACGCCGTGGACCAGGACAAGAATGTCTCCCAGGTAATTGAGGAACTGGTCCGCGAAAAACTCGGCCTGGACCGCCCGTAACCTGGAAAAGGAGGTCCGTTCTATGGCTCGCTGGCAAAGGACTATGGCCCTGACCCTGGGCATCCTCCTGGGCGCCGGTGCCCTGGGGGCCTCGCCCCTGCCCCGGATCCTGACCCCCGATTCCTCGGCCGAGGCCCGGGTCCGGGTGGCCACCCGGTACCAGGAGGTGACCGTTCCCCTGAAGGACACGGTTATCGCCGTGATCCAGACCAACAAGGGCACCATTCGTGCCCTGCTCTACCCCCAGGACGCCCCCATCACGGTACAGAACTTCGTCCGACTGGCCCTCCTGGGCTTCTACGACGGCCTCACCTTCCACCGCTATGTGCCCAACTTCGTGATCCAGGGCGGAGATCCCACCGGCACCGGCCGGGGGAACGCCGGCTATACCATCCCCCTGGAGGTCTCCCAACGGAAGCATGTAGAGGGGGCCCTGGGCATGGCCCGGGCCCGCGACCCCAACTCCGGCTCCTGCCAGTTCTACATCACCCTCCGGCCCACCCCCCACCTGGACGGCCACTATACCGTCTTCGGTCGCGTGCTCCAGGGCATGGAGGTGGTGCACCAACTGCGGAAGGGCGACCGGATCCTGCGGGTGGACATTGAGGGGGTGGCCTCCTCTCCTGCGGAACCCCAGGGAGGCCCGTAATGGCCACAAAACAACGAAAAACCATCCCCACGGTGCGACCGGGTCGCGGCTGGATCCCCATCCCCGAAATGGTGGAACGCTCCAGCCAGGAGTACGCCGACCAGGTGGCCTTCCGCATGCGCAATCCGGACGGCAAAACCTGGCGCCAGTACACGTACCGGGACATCGGCGAACTCGTGCCCCGCATCGCCGCCTACCTCCGGGAGCAGGGCGTGGAACCTGGCGATCGGGTGGCCGTGCTCGGCGAGAACCGACCGGAATGGGGGCTCTCCTACTTCGCCATCACCTGGGCTGGCGCCACCATCGTGCCCCTGGACGCCCGGGCCACCCCCCACGAGTGGAAACACATCCTGAACCACTCCGAGAGCAAGGGCATCCTGGTTTCCGGCCGCATGCTGGCGGATGTCCTGGACTTCCAGGAGGATGTGCCCACCCTGCAGTTCGTGATCTCCATGGACAAGAACGAACAGGTGCCCGACCTCCTGAGCATCGGCCACGACCCCACCCGCCCGCCGATCCCTCGCCATCCCTTTGACCTGGACGACCTGGCCGTCATCCTCTACACCTCCGGCACCACCGGCTCCTCCAAGGGCGTCATGCTCACCCACAAGAACCTCATGTCCAATGTGGACGCCATCTACCAGATCTACGACATCGGCGTGGGCGATGTGTTCTTCTCGGTCCTGCCCATCCACCATGTGTTTGAGGCCACCGCGGGCTTCCTGTTTCCCATTTACTGCGGCGCCGAGATCGTGTACGCCCGGTCCCTCCGCTCCCGGGAACTGCGGGAAGACATGACCGCAGCCCAACCCACCCTCTTCCTCACCGTGCCCCTGCTCCTGGAAAAGATCTACCTGGGCATCCTGAAACAGGTGCAAAAGTCCCCGGTGACCAAACGGGCCCTCTTCGGCCTGCTCAAGGGCACCGCCCGGGTCCTGAACCCTCTGACCGGTGGCCGGGCTTCCCGGGCCCTGTTCCGGTCCATCCGGGAACGGATCGGGTTCGGCCGCACCCGGTTCATCATCTCCGGTGGCGCCGCCCTGCCCCGGTGGGTCTCCCGCGGCCTGGAGGAGATGGGGTTCCCGGTGCTCCAGGGCTACGGACTCTCGGAAACGGCCCCGGTGCTCTCGGTGAACCCGCCGTGCTGTCCGAAGAACGAGTCCGTGGGCCTGCCGATCCCCGATGTGGAGATCACCATCATGGAACCCAACGAGGAGGGCATCGGCGAAATCGCCGCCCGCGGCCCCAACATCATGAAGGGCTACTACAAGAATCCCGAGGCCACCGCCGAGGTGCTCCGCCCCGACGGATGGTTCCTCACGGGCGACCTGGGGTATTTTGACGACGAGGGCTATCTGTACATCACGGGCCGCAAGAAGTCCGTGATCGTGACCCGGGGCGGCAAGAACATCTACCCCGAGGAGATTGAAGAGCACCTGGCCCAGTCGCCCTTCATCGCCGAGGTCCTGGTGCTCATGGGCCGCCATCCCCAGACCGGCGACGAGGAACTCCAGGCCATCGTGGTGCCCGACTTTGAGGCCCTGGACCAGTACGCCCGGGAACAGGGCCTCACCCTTACGGACCAGAAGATCTACGATCTGATCGCCGGGGAGATCAAACGCCTGTCCCGGGACCTGGCGCCCTACAAACGCCCCAAGCGCTTTGCCCTACGGGAGGAGGAGTTCCCGAAGACCACCACCCGCAAGATCAAGCGGTACCTCTTCCAGGCCCCGGTGCAGGAGCTGAACGGCGAGGGCGGCCAGGCCCAAGGGAGAGGATAGCAGGCCCTCCGCAGGGTTTGCCCGGTAGTGCAACCGACGAGGGCACAGCGGTGGAGAGGAAACGCTCTTGTCCCGTCCAGGCTGGGCCGCTTCCTGGCCATTGAAGCCCAGGGGCTCGCAGTGCCCCTGCCTTGTCCCACCCCACCACGTGTGGACCGAAGGTTCCCGCAACGGACGATGGAAATGTTCCAGAAAAACTCCGGGCGGCCCGCCTGAGGCGGGCCGCCCGGGGGAAAGGACCATCCCCATCCTCAGGGATCCCGGGGCACTAAGGCGTCCAGACCTTCACCGTGTACACCTGAGAACCCAGGCGAATCCTCACAAAGGCAACCCCGGCGGTAAGCTCCTGGAGGGCCAGCCGGTGTTCACCCGCGGGCAGGACGCCCACGGAGCGGCGCCATAGCCGCCGACCGGCCACATCCATCACCTCCACGCCCACATAGGCGGCCCGGTCCAGGGAAAAGCGCAGGAAGGGCGGCTGCCACTGCACTGGTACCGCGGGGCCCCGGTCTGGCGTCCCCTCGGCCACCTCCACGGGTGGAGGTCCGGTGTTGTCAAAGCGGGCCACAAAGCCGTCGGAGGGACCACCAAGGTTGGAATCGTAGGCATTGGCGGCCATGGGGAGATCCGAGGACTCCGTTTTCCCGGCCGCAAACACCACGCCGTTGTCCACCCATACGGCAAAGGCCTGATCCGTCTGGCTCCCGCCGTAGTAGGTGAACCCGTAGACGGAATCCAGGTCCATGGACAGGAGGTACACGAAGGCATCCACATTGCCGTTGAAGGTGCTGTCGTAGGGCACGGCAGAGGTGTGGGACAGGGGCATCCCCGAGGAGTCGGTTTCGCCCACCACCACCAGCGACCGGGGGGTTGCCAGGCTCATCAGCACATCATGGGCCTTTTCGTTGTCGCCGTATCCGCCCAGATAGGTGGACGCCACCAGGGAATCCAGGGTGTTGTTGAAGATGGCCACGAAGGCGTCGCCGTAGCCCGTGAGCGTGCTGTCAAACCCGCCCTCAATGGGCAACATCTGGGAATTGGTGAACCCGGAGATGACCACCTGGTGGGAGTCGTTCACGGCAATGCCCAGGGCCTCCGTGGGGGCACCGAAGGTATCGGCACTGAAGAAGGTGGCCCCGATCAGGGTGCTCAGGGCGAAGTCCACCCCGATCACATAGGCATCCTGGGCCATCACGAAGTCGTCATAGGTGGGGCTACCCAGCGGGATGTCCGGGGAGGAGGCGTAACCGGCGGCATACAGGACACCCTCGTCCAGAGCCAGGGCCTTGAGTTCATCGGCGTTATCGCCGCTCACGAAGGTGCTGGCCTCCAGGCTGCTGAGGTCCGGTGAGAACTTGGCCAGGAACCCACCGGGGGCGTTGCCCAGGTCGCCGTCCAGAGGCGAACCCGTCAGGGGGAGGTCGGTGGAATAAGTGGTCCCGCACACGAACACGCTGTCGCCCCGGCCCACGAACACATCGTGGGCCTCGTCCTGCTGGGATCCGCCAAAGTAGGTGGAGGCCACCAGGTTCTGGAGATCCGGGGACAGGATCGTGATGAAGGCATCGCTGGGTCCCATCAGGGAGGACTGGTAGCCGCCTGAGACGGGAAAGTCGGGGGAGTAGGTCTTGCCCACCACCACCACGAAGTCCTGGGCATTGTAGTCCAGTCCCGTGGCCCAATCGGACTCGGAGCCGCCCAGGAAGGTGGCCGCATACAGGGTGTCCAGGTCGCGGCTGAAGGAGGCCACAAAGGCGTCAAAGAAGCCCCCGTTGTACGAGACATCGTAGGCTCCGGCGGTCACGGGAAAGTCGTTCTGGGAACTGGTGGCCCCGGCCACATACAGGGCGCCAAAGCGCACGAACACATCCTGAATCTCATCCCCGTCGGTCCCGCTCCCTCCCAGGAAGGTGCTGGCCTCCAGCACCGTGAGGTCGGGATCCAGGATCAGGGTTTCCGTGGGGTCATAGGGGCCCACCTCTACGGCGTAGAGCCCGTCTTCCACCTGAACGAAGGCTGCCGGGATCTCCTCCACCCCCTGGTACGCCCGCAGATGGTTCAGCACGAAGGCACCGGTGCGAAGTTCCCTGGCCTCGTAGAGCACGCGTCCCTGGGGGATCCGGATCCGGATCTGGTCGGGGTCCGCCCCGGGTTCCACGATCCACTGGAGTTCCACATGGCCGTCCTCCAGGCCGGTGATCTGGAGATGGATCCCGGGGTAGAGGTCCTGGAGTTCCATCTGGGCAAAGGAGGGCACATGGTTCACCTGGACCTCTCCCAGGAAGTAGGCGAACCTGGCCTGATGGGGATACCGGAACGCCACCCGTTGGGGTTCCCGGGCCCCCTGCCAGAGGATTTCCTGGTCACCGATGCGCAGACCCTGGGAGAGTACCGTCACCGGCCGTGGATACGCCACGGCCACCACATCCTCCGCGAACTGGCCCCGCTGGGGGACCAGCATCGTGGGCAACGCCCACAGAGGGGCCAGAAGCCCCATCCACAGGGCTCCAGCCAGGATATTCCGCCACATCGCCTTTCCTCCTTGTGTCAAGGGTTTCCCTCCTGCCGGGTGGGACCGGGGAAGCCGGGGCCTGCCCGCAGACCCGCAGGCCCCAGCGTACTCCCCGGACCTGCCGGGAAAAGCCTCACCGATGCAGCACCTGAAATCGGGCGGTGTGCCGATAGCCAGTGCCCACCTGGACCACGGCGAAGTACACACCCGGGGTCAGGGCCTCGGTGGAAAAGGTGAGCTGGTGGATTCCGGGGGTAAGGGGATGCTGCAGGAGGCGCCGCACCCGCTGGCCCGCGGCGTTGAACAGCTCCACCCGTACGGGCACCGTGGAGGCGCCGGAGTAAAAGGCCGGAACCGCAAAGAAGAGGTTCGCCTGGCCGCGCACCAGGGTGGGCAACACCTGCACCGGATCCGTCAGGGCTCCCAGGAGCACCTCGCCGAGGCGGTACTCGGTGCCCAGCCCGTTCACCGCACCCAGCGCATACCCCCGCACCCCGGCCGTCGCCTCGTCCTCGTAGGCCTGCCCCTGAATCGGCTCCGCCGTTAGCCTCGTCTCCGTTCCGTCCGCATTCAACCGGTACACATGGTACCCCACAAGATCCTCCGGCCCTGGATCCGTCTGCCAGCTCAGTCGCACCTTCCCCTCCTCGCCGGTCTCCGCATTGAAGGCCAGCAGCGTGATGGTGGCGTTGATGGTGAAGAAGGTGTCGGACTGCACATAGTTGTCCGGATCCAGGACGGAATACCCTCCCTTCACCACCCGCACCAGGGCGTACCGGGTGGGCACCTGGGGCACCAGGAAGGTGTACTCCACCGTTTCCGGGGGTGCGAACCCTTCCACATCGGAGGCGATCAGTTGCCAGGAGTGGCCCCCGTCCAGGGAGAGGTAGAGGTCTGCGTCGTCTCCGCCCTTCCAGCGGATCTCCTTGCGGGTGCCCACGGTCCAGGTTTCGCCGCCGGTGGGCGAGAGCAGGCGATACAGGTAGGCTTCGTACAGACAGGCCCTTCCCCGGTAATCCTCGGTGAACAGGGGGGAACCGGTGAGCACCTCAGGTTCCCCATCCCGGTCATAGTCCACGAGGGCCACGGAAGAGCCCATCTCCTCGCCTTCCAGGATGCCGACGATCTGGAACGCCGGGGTGTTCAGGTAGGGGCCTCCCAGGAACCCGTACACCGCTCCGTTGTCCGTCAGCACCCGGGAATCCTGGCGAGGGGATCCGACCAGAAAGTCATCAAAGCCATCGCCGTTGATGTCCCGGCCCGGGGAGATCCAGCCGCCAAAGTAATCCCCGGATTGCCCCATGGACAGCCGCCCACTGTACTCCCCTTTGTAGACCGCCTGGAAGCCGTTCACAGGACCGTAAAAAAGGAACACGCTCCCCGAAGCACTGGTCGCGGTTCCTCCGGTGGCGATATCGTTCCATCCATCCCCGTTGACATCACCGATGCCGGCCACGGAGGAGCCGATGCGTCCGGACCAGGTGGTATCCCCCCAGATGACGGCATCTGCCTCATCGTCCACGAAGAACGCACCGTAGTAGAGCCAGACTCCTCCCCGGACCGTATTCCCGTAGACCGAACGGGTGAAGCGCGGATCCCCCACCAGAAAGTCATCGTAGCCGTCGCCGTTGACATCCCCGGCCCCGGCCACGGAGGTGCCGAACTCGTCCGTGCCGTTCCCTTCCACCAGGATCAGGTCGTAGGTGGTGTCCAGCGTGGCCCGGCCCAGGAACAGGTAGGCCGCACCGTGATGGATCGTGGTCCCCACGGTGTCCGCATACCCCTTGGCCCCCACGATCAGGTCATCGTAGCCGTCGCCGTTGACATCCCCGGCCCCGGCCACGGAGGTGCCGAAGAGGGAGCCCACCTTCTCGCCGGTAAACACATGGTCGTGCAGGCTGTCCATAGCGGTGCCCCCGAAGTAGATGTACACATAGCCCTCGTCCTCTCCCAGGAAGAGGTCGGCCCTGGGGGCACCCACAGCAATGTCGTCGTAGCCGTCGCCGTTCAGGTCACCCACGCCCGCTGCGCTGGTGGCAAACCACGCATCTGGAAAGGGGCTCACGATGACCACATCGGGGTAGACGTCCAGGGTGGGGCCTCCGAAGTAGACATACACGACACCCGTATCCGAGCCCACCCCCTTTCCGGGGGCGGTAATCAGGAAATCCTCGTAGCCGTCGCCGTTCACATCGCCGGCACTGGCCACCACATCTCCCAACATTTCAACCACCTGGCCTCCCGAAAACTGGTGCAGGAACTCGGTGGAGAAGGCCTCAAGGCCTCCGGCCAGGAGCAGCCCCACCACCAGAAGGGCTCCAACCCGTTGCCACTTTACCCACATCGTTCAACCTCCTCAGGGTTTTTAGGGGGAGGCCCGGCAGGCCTCCCTCCGGGTCTTCAAAGGAGCTCCCGGCCCCCGGATGGCCCTCCCGGTGCAGGGAACTCTTTTTGCTTTCCACCGTATACCCCGGTTTCCGCCGGTGTTTTCCGGGATCCATGGTCTCAACGAAGGACCAGCAGTTTGTGGGTTTCCCGGTACGCATCCCCCACCCGGACCTCCACGAAATACATCCCGCTCTTGAGGCCACCGACAGGGATCTCGTCCACATAGGTTCCCGGAATCTGGATCCGCTGACGTCTTGCGTGGACTCTGCCCGTGCGATCTACCAGCCGGATCTCCACGGACGCCGAGCCCCTGTCCCCGGAAAGCGGGACCACATAGTGCACCTGCACCCGGTCCCCCCGGACCAGGGTGGGGGTAAGGACAACCAGATGACGGGGCTCACCCAGAAGGAGCTCGCCGAGGCGGTACTCGGTGCCCAGCCCGTTCACCGCACCCAGCGCATACCCCCGCACCCCGGCCGTCGCCTCGTCCTCGTAGGCCTGCCCCTGAATCGGCTCCGCCGTTAGCCTCGTCTCCGTTCCGTCCGCATTCAACCGGTACACATGGTACCCCACAAGATCCTCCGGCCCTGGATCCGTCTGCCAGCTCAGTCGCACCTTCCCCTCCTCGCCGGTCTCCGCATTGAAGGCCAGCAGCGTGATGGTGGCGTTGATGGTGAAGAAGGTGTCGGACTGGGCATAGGCGTAGGCCAGGGCGGGATCAGCAGCCTCCTCGTTCACCACCCGCACCAGGGCGTACCGGGTGGGCACCTGGGGCACCTGCAGGGTGAACACATTGGTATCCGGGGGCACGGCTCCTCCCACATGCTGGGCCAGAAGGGTCCAGGAGGCGCCTCCATCTACGGAGAGGTAGAGCCGGGCGAAGTCCTGGCCCAGCCAGCGGATCGGCCGGGAGGCGCCCACGGTCCAGGTTTCACCCCCCAGGGGGGTCAGGAGACGATAGTGGTAAAAATTCAACAGGGTGACCGTGTTCTTGCCTCCCACCAGGACATCCTCGCTGCCGTCGCCGTTCACATCGCCGGCGTTGTCCATCCCCCAGGTGATCCCATACCCCCAATTGGGGTCCTGGCTCCCACTGGTGAGCACCAGGTCCACCTCTGTATCTGTGGAATCCCCTCCAAAGAACACGAACATCCTCCCAAGGGAAGCGCCCACCAGATCGTCATAGCCGTCGCCGTTGACATCCGCCAGAACGAGGTTATAGGTGAAGTCTCGGGAAAGGGAGAAGGTGTCCACCGGGGCGCGCTGGAGATTCATGCGATTCCCGAGGAACAGGTATGCAAAGTCCGCATATGAATATGCGTCCAACGCACAGCCGAGCACCAGATCGGGCAGGCCATCTCCGTCAAAGTCCCCGGTCGCACAATCTTTCACGAAATACGCGTCGGACACACCGAGGACCCGGGCGGGCTGGGTGTCTGCCAGGAACGAAACGCCATAATAGATCAGGAGGCTGTCTGATTGCACCGGGACATAAAAGTCCGGATAGCCATCCCGGTTCAGGTCTCCAAGCGCCCCGAAGCCTGCATCCGCGAACGCAATCTGCACCAGGGGAATGGGGGCGTTCAGGTTGTTGCCGGGGTAGATGACGATCCTGTTATTCCCGTCCAGCACCATGACATCCCCGACGCTGTCACCGGTCACATCCCCCAGATAGGCCAGGCCGGACCCTAGGGCGGCATCGGTGGTGTCGCCCACCACCTTGGTGTAGGACGTGTAGTTCGGCCCGTAATAGATGTACACGGCGCCGGAATAGTGATGGGCCCACGGCGCCCCCACCACCAGGTCCACGATACCATCCCCGTTCATATCCCCGCCCGTCACACAGGTCCCAAAGCGTTCGCTGTCGCTTTCCGCTGAAAGGAAGAAGTCGGGGTTCTCGTCCATGGTGGGGCCGCCATAGAGCACGAAGACGATGCCC
The DNA here is from genome assembly GCA_964638465.1 of uncultured bacterium. Classification (GTDB taxonomy): domain Bacteria; phylum Hydrothermota; class Hydrothermia; order WGAB01; family WGAB01; genus WGAB01. Next base: position 14,441 of record CAZXAO010000021.1, read on the forward strand.
CGCTGGTTCTGGTACTTCGGGGCGCCGATGGCGAAGTCGTCGTGGCCGTCGTCGTTCACATCGCCCACCCGGGTGACGCTGGCTCCGTAGTCGTCTCCGGGGTTCAACCCCTCACTGATCACCTGCCGTTCCCAGGTGATGGCCAGGGCAGACCCCGCCCAGAGAAACAAAAGGACCACAAAGGCACCGTTTCTCATCGCCTCACCTCCCTTGGCTTGACGCCGATCGTTCAGATCAGCGGATGCGTGTGTAGGGAAGGGTAGAGGGCGGACCTTTCACAGTTCCTTTCACGGACAAATCCCTTGCGGCAGAAGGGGTCCAGCGGCCGAAGGAGAGTGGAGAGGCCGAGGGACCCCCGGGGTCAGGAGGCTGGCTCCCGGAGCCAGAGAGGGGGTCTGGGGCTACGAAGCCCGGTCTGGAGGGGGTTGAGATGATCCTGGTCCCGGACCGGCGAGGGGTGGCGAGAATCCTGCCGATCCAAAACGGGGGTACCACCGCCTGCAGGCGGCGGCACCCCCGTTTTCCGGTCGTCTTCCGTCCTCAGGCCGACGGTTCCGCCGGCGCTTCCTGAGGCTTTGCCTTCTTTTCCTTCACCCGCCGTTCCTTCACGCGGGCCTTCTTTCCGATGCGATCCCGCAGGTAGTAGAGCCTCGCCCGGCGGACCTTGCCCCGCCGCCGCACCTCAATCTTCTCAATGTACGGCGAGTACAATGGGAAGATCCGCTCAATGCCAATCCCCTGGGTGATCTTCCGCACGGTAAAGGTGGCCCCCAGTCCGGAGCCCCGCTTCCGAATCACGATCCCTTCAAAGGGCTGAATCCGGCTGCGTTCCACCATCTTCCGCTGCTTCTGGTCGTACTTCATCTCGGTGATGCGGACATGTACCCGCACCGTATCCCCGGGCCGAAAGTCCGGAACCTGCTTCGGATCCCGCGGCAGATAGCTGGATTCCACCTCGCGAATGAGATCTTGCTGTCCCATGATGCCATCCTCCCTGAAAAGCGTGCGGCCTATTATACAGCCACGGGCATCGCCCCCCGCCGGGAACCTTTTGGGCACCGGCGGACTCTAAACAGGCAAAAGGAGGTGGCACGATGAAGCGGTTTCCTCTGGTCCTCACCACCCTGGCCCTGGGCCTCCTCCTGGTGGGCTGCTCCAAAGAGAACACCGGGGTGGCCCCCACGGATGAAGAGGCCATCCAGGAACTCCTCTTCAGCCAGTACGCCGATTGGGTGGACATCACGGACACTTACGAAGGCGACTCCACGGAAACCCACCTGACCTCCCGGGACACCCTTCAGGGGCTGGTGGCCTGGTGGCGCCGCCACTTCTGGCACGAGCAGATCCGGGACCTCAACATCCACATCCAGAACGACACCGCCTGGGTGATCCTGTACCGGGAGATCCCAGGCCGGCTGAACCTGCTGGTTCGCATGGATACCACCTTCCCGGAAACCGTAGTCCGCTATGTCAAACCCCTCACCGACCACTCGGAACGGCGGCTGCTCTTCGTCCGCACGGGCCCACCCA
>CAZXAO010000022.1:0-1113 GCA_964638465.1 uncultured bacterium
GATGCGCGTCTCGCCATGGACCAGCAGATCCAGCAGCTGGAACAGGCCATGGGCAAGGAGAACTTTGAAGCCCAGCTCCGGCAGGAGGGGCTGACCCGTCAGAGTCTCAAGGACCGGTATCGGGAGCGGGTCAAGGAACAACTCTACATCCAGAAACTCATTGACAAGCGGATCCGGCCCCGGATCGTGGTTACGCCCGATGAAGTCCGGCGATTCTACGAGGAAAAGAAGGATTCCCTGCCGGATCGGCCAGCGACGGTGCAACTCCAGCACATCCTGATCCAGATCAAGCCTTCGCCGGGGCAGGTGGAGAAGGCCCGCAAAAAGGCCAGGGCCCTGTACCAGCGGCTCCTCAAGGGGGAAGACTTTGAAACCCTGGCCATGCAGTACTCCGACGATCCCACCACCCGGGACCTGGGGGGCGACCTGGGGTACATCCCCCTGAGCCAGGTCCAGGGTCCCCTGCACGACACCCTCATGCACATGGAGCCCGGCCAGATCTCCCCTCCCATTGAGGACGAGGCCGGCTTTCACATCCTGAAGGTGGACGAAAAGGACGGCGATGTCGTCCATGTTCGCCAGATCCTGGTCCGGCCGGTGCCCACGCGGGCCGACTCGGCCAAGGCCAAAACCCGGGCCGAGGCCCTGTACCGAAAATTGAAGGAGGGCACCCCCTTTGAGGAACTGGCCCGCCGCTACTCCGACGACGCCTTCACACGCGAAAGCGGCGGCCTCGTAGGCTATGTGCCTCTGAACAACCTGCCCGAACCCCTGAAGACCGTGGCCGAAACCCTCCAGGTGGGCACCTTCAGCCAGCCCGTGCTCACCGAGGCGGGCTACTACATCCTGAGGGTGCTGGACCGCAAGCCCGGGGGCAAACCCAGCTTTGAAGAGGTCCAGCAGGACCTGAGGACCCTGCTGGAACAACGCAAACTCCAGGCCGAGCTGGATCGCCTGGCCCAGGAACTCCGCAAGAAGTACCCGGTGGAAATCAAGGAGGGTTAACACCGTGCCCCTGCTCATCGGCATTGCCGGAGGCACCGGCTCCGGCAAAACCACGGTGGCCAAACGCATTGAGGAGTTCTTTTCGGGCTCCCGGGTGGTGGTCCTTCC
>CAZXAO010000022.1:1123-15479 GCA_964638465.1 uncultured bacterium
GAGCTTTGACCACCTGACCCTGGAGGAACGCACCCGCATCAACTACGACCACCCCGATGCCTTTGATACCGAACTCCTGCTGGCGCACCTCCACCAGCTCCGGCAGGGCCGACCGGTGGATCGGCCGGTGTACGACTTTAAAACCCATCGCCGGCTCCCGGAAACCGTCCGGGTGGAACCCGGGGATGTGGTCATCCTGGAGGGCATCCTGGTGCTCCACGATCCCCGGATCCGGGAACTCCTGGACATCAAGATCTATGTGGACACCCCCGACGACCTCCGGTTCATCCGCCGACTCCTCCGGGATGTTCGGGAACGGGGACGGACCATGGACTCGGTGGTCCAGCAGTATCTGGCCACCGTGCGGCTCATGCATCTGGAGTTCGTGGAACCCTCCAAACGCTACGCCGATGTGATCATCCCGGAGGGCGGTTTCAACGATGTGGCCCTGCAGCTTTTGATCTCCACCATAGAGCGCTTCCTGGAGGGGGCTGCGGGATCGGAAGAGGGACGCTCGCCTCTGCCGCTTTTGGGATAGCACATGGCCGACATTCGGGTGGAGGAGGGCCGGATCCTGGCCCTCAAGTTCTTTGACATCGCCGAGGAGATCCACCTGTCCGCCCTGGAAACCCGGGAAGCCCTGCGACGCCGTACCCACCGGCTCCGGCTCGCCCGGGCCGTCCCCCGGTCGGTGAAGATCGCCAACCCTCCCCTGACCCTGCAGGCGGGCAAAGGACGGCTCCAGTGGAACGGCCAGGAGGTCAAGGGAACCCTGCTCTTTCGCCTCTACGACTTCGGCGCCGTGAGCCTGCTCTTTTCCATCCCCCTACCCCACGGCATCTCCCTGGACGGCCTGGAAGCCTGGACCGGGTTCCCCATGTCCGAAGAATTTGAGACCTTCAGTGAGGAGGCCGTGCGCACCCTGCTCCAGGAGATTCACTTCGCCCTGGAGGATCCCCAGATCAAGGAGGTCACCGAGGAGTACCTCATCTACTACTTCCAGAAGCTCTCGGTGCCCCTGGACACCTTCCGAAGGACCGCCAACATCCCGGCCCTGCTCTACGGCGAACGGGAAACCTTTTCTCCCCAGATCTATCAGGACCTCTGGCACCACGCCTACTCTTACTCCACCGAGGACCTGGTGGTCATCGGATGGGAGGCCGCCATCATCTACGAACCCACCGGCCTCATGGATGTGGCCGACATCCTGGAGTTCGCCCATGTGCAACTCCTGGAACTCCAGTACTACGATCGCCTGCTGGACCGGGAACTGGCCCGCACCTACGAGCAGATGGAACACCCGGGCCGGTTCCACTGGACCCGTTGGGGCCGGTACCGCGACATGATCCGTCGGCTGGCCCTCCGCCGCATTGAGGTCACCGAGGTCATTGAACGGATCCAGGACGCCATCAAGATCACCGAGGATGTGTACTACGCCCGCGTATACCGGTCTGCCCAGGACCTGTTCCGGTCCCGGGAGCAGATCCAGAGCCTGCAGCGCAAACTGGAGATCACCCAGGAGGTCTATTCCTGGCTCCAGCAGGAGATCTCGGGCCTCCGCCTGGAGGCCCTGGAGCTGGCCATCCTGCTCCTGATCTTCCTGGAGCTGGTGGTGATGCTGATGGGATAGGGGGACCTACTTGTACCGGTACACGATGCGGCCGCGGGTCAGGTCGTAGGGCGTGAGCTCCACGGTGACGCGGTCGCCAGGCAGGATCTTGATATAGTGCATCCGCATCTTGCCGGACACATGGGCCAGAATCAAGAGGCCGTTGTCCAGTTCCACCCGAAACATGGCGTTCGGGAGAACCTCCCTGACCGTTCCTTCCACGCGAATCACATTTTTCTTTGCCATCGTTCAATCCCAGCGGGTTAAGATTTCGGGTTGATCCCGGGTGATCAAAACCGTGTGTTCAAAGTGGGCCGACAAGGAACCGTCCGCCGTCACCACTGTCCAGTGGTCTTCTAAAGTATAGACCCTGGGCGTGCCGATGTTGACCATGGGTTCAATGGCCAGGACCATCCCGGGCTTCAGGAAGCGCGTTCGGCTGGAGGGCTCGCGGAAATTGGGGATCATGGGTTCCTCGTGGAGTTCCAGGCCCACGCCGTGGCCGGTGAGCTCCCGCACCACATGGAACCCGTGGCGTTCCACCTCGTCCTGGATGGCGGCCGAGATGTCGTACACCCGACGGCCGGGCCGCGCCTGCTCGATGCCCCGGTACAGTGCCCGTTCCGTCACCCGCAACAGCTCCCGGGCCAGCGGCGAGACCTCGCCCACCGCATAGGTCCGGGCAGCGTCTCCGTAGAAACCCTGCCAGATCACCCCCACATCCACCTTGACCAGGTCTCCCTCCTGGATTCGTTTGAAGGGGGAGGGGATGCCGTGGACCACCTCGTGGTTCAGGGAGATGCAACTGGAGGCCGGAAATCCGCGGTAGCCCAGGAAGGCCGGCACACCACCCCGCTCCCGAATGAGTCGGTCAATGCGCTCGTTCAGTTCAGCGGTGGTCATGCCGGGGGCCAGCCACTCGGCCACCCGGTGGAGCACCTCGGCCACGATCCGGGAGGCCCGGCGGATGCCCTGGATCTGCTCCGGCGTCTTAATGGGAATGGCCATCCTGCAGGGCCCTCAGGAGGCGCTGTTCCACCTCCTCCGGGGTGCCTACACCGGAGATCTCGCGGAGCAGCCCCTGCCGGCGATAGTAGTCCACCAGGGGTTCTGTCTGCTGGTGGTAAACCTCCAGGCGGTGGCGGATGGTCTCCGGCCGATCGTCGTCCCGGAGCACCAGGGGTTCCCCGCACCGGTCGCACCGCTCGTCGTCCCTGGGGGGATCGGTGAGCAGGTTGTAGGTGGCTCCGCACTTCGGGCATACGCGGCGGGCACTGAGCCGCCGGACGATCTCCTCGTCGGGCACCTGGAAGAGGACCACCGCGTGCAGGTGAAGGCCCATCTCCTGGAGCAGGGCATCCAGGCCCCGGGCCTGTTCCAGGGTCCGGGGAAAGCCATCCAGGATGAAGCCTCCCGGGGAGGACTGGAGCACCTCGCGGATCAGGCCCAGCATCACCCGATCGGGCACCAGGTCACCCCGCTCCATATAGGCCCGGGCCTCCTGGCCCAGGGGGGTGCCCTGTCGCACCGCCTCCCGCAGGATGTCGCCGGTGGAGATCTTCTTCAGGTGCCACCGACGGGCCAGGCGCTCTGCCTGGGTCCCCTTGCCAGCCCCGGGCGGGCCCAGGAAGATGAGGTTCAGCCTCTCCATCCGCGGATCCTGCCCTTCTTCAGGAGGCCCTCGTACTGCCGCATGATCAGATGGGCCTCAATCTTCTGCATGATCTCCAGAGCCACCCCCACGATGATGAGCAGCCGGGTGCCCCCAAAGTAAAAGGGAATGTTGGTCCAGCGGATCAGATGCCAGGGCAGAATGGCGATGATGGCAAAGAAGATGGCCCCGGGCAGGAGGATCCGGGTCATCACCCGGTCAATGTACTCCGCCGTCTTCGGGCCAGGCCGCACCCCGGGGATGAAGCCGGAGTACCGCTGGAGGTTCTCGGCCATGTCCTTGGGGTTCATCACCACAGCGGTGTAGTAGTAGGCGAAGAAGACGATGAGCAGGCCGTACAGGAGGTCGTACAGGGGATGGCCCGGGGAGAACCACTGGCTGAAGGTCTGCACGAGGTCGCTCTGCCAGAAGGTGGAGATGGTGCTGGGAAACATCATCAGGCTCTGAGCGAAGATGATGGGGATTACACCGGCCGTGTTCACCGTGAGGGGCAGATAGGTTTGCTGACCCCCGTAGATGCGCCGGCCCACCACCCGTTTGGCGTACTGGATCGGAATCCGTCGCTGGGCTTCGGTCACGGCCACCACGGCCGCGGTGGTCAGGAGGATCACGGCGGCCACGAAGGCCAGGGTGATGGGGGTGATGGCCCCGGACTTCAGGAGCCGCAGGGTGTTGAAGAACTCGTTGGGCACGGAGTCCAGGGTGCCGGCATAGATGATGAGGGAGATGCCGTTGCTGATCCCGCGCTCGGTGATCTCCTCGCCGAGCCACATGAGGAAGACCGAGCCCGCCACCAGCGAGATCACGGTCACGAACACGAAGAAGGGCCCGGGATTGGGCACCACCGGCGATCCCGTCACCGGGCTGGTGAGCCGGGTCAGGAAGATGGCCACGCCGAAGGCCTGGATGGCGGCCACCACCACGGTGAGATAGCGGGTGTACTGCTCAATCTTGCGGCGGCCGTGCTCCCCTTCCTTCTGGAGTCGTTCCAGGTAGGGCACGGTGGTGGTCAAGAGCTGCAGGATGATGGAGGCCGAAATGTAGGGCATGATGCCCACGCCGAACACGGCGGCCCGCGACAGGGCGCCTCCGACGAAGATGTCCAGAATGCCAAAGGTGGTTCCCTGCAGCGCAGCCTTGAAGAACTCGCCGAGGGCGCGGGCATCCACGCCGGGCAGGGGGATGTGGGTACCCACCCGGTACACGGCCAGGATCAGCAGCGTGAAGAGGATCTTGCGTTTCAGATCCTCCATTTTCAGGAGAGAGCCGACACCCTGCAGCATCAGGAGGCTCCCTCCTGTTTGGCTTCGGTGGACGCCCCGGCGCCGCCCCGCACCTGGAAGGTGCCGCCTGCGGCCTCAATGGCCTTCCGGGCGGCCTCACTGGCCGCATCGGCCACCACCACGAGGCGCTTGGTAAGGGTGCCGCGGGCCAGGATCTTCACGGGCTTGCGGGCATCGCGGATGAGCCGTTTCTCTTCCAGCACCTCCGGCGTCACCTGGTCGCCGGCCTCAAACCGTTCCTCCAGGCGGTTCAGGTTGACCACCTGGTACTCCACGCGGAACGGGTTCTTAAAGCCCTTCTTGGGCAGGCGGCGATACAGGGGCATCTGGCCTCCTTCAAAGCCGGGGCCCTTGCCGCCACCCGACCGGGCCAGTTGTCCCTTGTGCCCCTTGGTGGCGGTCTTGCCGTGGCCCGAACCGATGCCGCGGCCGATCCGTTTCCGCTTCTTCTTGGCGCCCTTCTTGGGCCCGAGGTTACTCAGCGTCCACATGGTCCACTTCCTCCACCTTCACATATTCCCGAACCACCTGGAGCATCCCGCGGAGTGAAGGGGAATCCCGATGGATCCGGCTCTTCCCGATGCGTCCGAGGCCCAGGGCCTCCAGGGTGCGCTTAGCCTTCCTGTGCTTGCCGATGCTCGACCTCACCTGCGTGATCTTCAGCCATTTGTCTTTCACTTCTGTACCTCCTCAACACCCGGTTCAGGGGAACCCCCCGGGCCTTGGCCACTTCCTCAGGGCTCTTCAACTGGGTCAGGGCGTTCAGGGTTGCCTTGAGCAGGTTCACCGCATTGTTGGCTCCCAGGGACTTGGTCAGCGCGTTTTCGTATCCCGCTGCCTCCAGGACCGCACGCACAGGCTGACAGGCGATGATCCCGGTGCCCGGGGCGGCCGGCTTCAGGAGCACCTTGGTGGCTCCCATCTTGCCCACCACCTCGTGGGGCAGGGTGCCCTTGAGGATCACCACCTTCTTCAGGTTCTTGTAGGCCTTCTGGGTGGCCTTGCGGATGGCCTCCGGGGTTTCCACGGCCTTCCCGTGGCCGATGCCCACCCGGCCCTTGCCGTCGCCGACCACCACCCAGGCCGACAGTTTGAACTTCCGGCCCCCCTTGGTGACCTTGGTCACCCGGCGGATGGTCACGACGGTCTCCATAAAGTCCGAAACGCCGTTGCTCAACTGGTTTCGTGCCATATCAGAACTCCAGTCCTCCTTCGCGGGCCCCCTCGGCCAGGGCCTTCACCCGGCCGTGGTACAGGTATCCCGAACGGTCAAAGACCACCCGTTTGATGCCCAGTTCCTGCGCCTTCTTTGCAAGGTAGAGGCCCACGATGCGGGCCTTGGCGATCTTCCCCTGGGCCTCCCGGATCTGATCCCGGATCTCTGGCGACAGCGAAGAGACCCCGGTGAGCACCCGGGAGGTGCCAAAGGGCGGGTCCACCACGAGTTGTGCGTAAATGTGCTTGGCCGTCTTCTTGACGGTAACCCGGGGCCGCTCCTGGGTCCCCCGGATCTTCTTCCGAACCCGAAGATGCCGACGCTTCCTGCGCCAAACCTTCTCTTCTGGTCTCATATCGGTTCACCCCTCTCAGGTGGCCTTCACACCGGCCTTACCCGCCTTGCGGCGCACCTTCTCACCCACATAGCGGATGCCCTTGCCCTTGTAAGGTTCCGGAGGACGCACCTTGCGGATGTCCGCGGCCATCTGGCCCACCTTCTGCTTGTCAATGCCCTCCACGATGATCCTGTTCTGGCCCTCCACCGACAGGGTCACGCCGGGGATGGGCTCAATCCGCACGGGATGGGAGAAGCCCACCAGGAGCACGATGGCATCGCCATCCTTCTGGGCCCGCCAGCCGGTGCCCACGATCTCCAGTTCCTTCCGGAACCCCCGGGAGACCCCGATGACCATGTTGTTCAGAACCTGGCGGGTGGTGCCGTGCAGGGCCTTATAGAACTTCTGGTCGTTGGGCCGGTGTACGCGGATCTCGTGGGCCTCCTCGTCCACCTCAATCTTCATGTCCGGATGCGGGCGAAACCGCAGGGTTCCCTTGGGGCCGGTCACCACGATCTCGTCGCCTTCCCAGGTCACCTGAACGCCATCAGGAAGGGGAATGGGTTTGCGTCCGATGCGCGACATGGCTTCACCTCCTACCAGGCGTAGATGAGCACCTCGCCCCCGATCCGCCGGCGGCGGGCCTCCCGATCCGTCATCAGGCCCTGGGAGGTGGACAGAATGGCGATGCCCAGACCGTTTTTCACCCAGGGGATGTTCCGGGAATCCACATACACCCGGCGGGAGGGCTTGGAAATCCGCTGCAGCTGGGTCAGCACGGGTTCACCGCTGGGCAGGTACCGGATCCGAATGCGCAGGGAGCCACCGCGGGAATCCTGGTGGACCTCGTAGTCCTCCAGGTAGCCTTCCCGTTTAAGAATCTCACAGATGCCCGCCTTCAAGCGGGAGGCCGGGCGGACTTCCACCTCTTCCTTCCGGGCCCGCACGGCGTTCCGAATCCGGGTGATCAGGTCAGCAATGGGATCCTGCATCATGGCGTTCTTCCCTCCTTACCAACTGGCCTTTTTCACACCCGGAATCTTGCCCTGCAGGGCGAGTTCCCGGAAGCAGATCCGGCACAGCCCGAACTTCCGGATGTAGCCGCGGGGCCGTCCGCACCGGCGGCACCGATTCCGATGGCGTACCGGATACTTGGGTTTCTTCAAAAAGGTCTTGGCCCATTGAGCCTTCGTTGCCACGGTTACCTCCTTTCAAAGGGGAATCCGAGGGCCCTGAGGAGCGCCAGCGCTTCCCGGTCGGTTTTGGCCGTCGTGGTGATGTTGATGTCCAGTCCGAACACGCGCTTCACCTTGTCAATGTCAATCTCCGGGAACACGGTGTGCTCGCTGAGGCCGAAGTTGTAGTTGCCGCGTCCGTCAAAGCCATCCAGGGGGATCCCCCGGAAGTCCCGAACCCGGGGCAGGGCGAAGTGCACGAGCCGCACGATGAAGTCGTAGGCGCGTTTTCCCCGCAGGGTCACCTTCAGGGCGATGGGCATCCCCTTCCGCAGGTGGAAGGCGGCCACCGACTTCCGGGCCCGGATGAGCCGGGGCTTCTGGCCGGTGATCAGGGCCAGGTCCTGGGCGATGATGTCCAGGATCTTGGGGTCCTTCACGGCCTCGCCGTCGGTCACATGGATGACCACCTTCTCAATGCGGGGCACCTGCATGGGGTTCTGGACCCCGAGCTCCTGCATCAGCTGGGGTACGATGTTCTTGCGATACGCTTCCAGGAGGTTCATCTCAGTCAATCACCCCGCCGCACTTTTTGCACACCCGCACCTTGGAGCCATCCTCGCGGATCTGGAAGCCCACGCGGGTGGGTTCACCACAGTTGGGACACACGAGCATGAGGTTGGACAGGTGAATCGGCGCCTCCATTTCCACGATGCCGCTGGGCTGGTTTTCCCGGCGGGACCGAAGGTGTCGTTTCACGATGTTGGCGCCCTCCACCAGGGCACGTTTCTCCCTCGGGAAAACCTTCTTGACCTTGCCCACATGGCCCCGGGATCGGCCCACCATGACCATGACGGTATCGCCCTTCTTGATCTTGGCGGCCATCCTACACCACCTCCGGTGCCAGGGACACGATCTTCATGAACCGGCGTTCCCGAAGTTCCCGGGCCACCGGGCCGAACACCCGGGTCCCCCGCGGCTCGTTGTTCTGGTCAATGAGGACAGCGGCGTTGTCGTCAAACTTGATGTAGGTGCCGTCGGGCCTGCGCATCTCCTTGCGGGTCCGCACGATCACTGCCCGGACCACATCGCCCCGTTTCACAGGAGCCCCGGGGATGGCCTCCTTGATGGTGACCACCACGATGTCGCCCACATAGGCGTACTTGCGACGGGTGCCCCCCAGCACCTTGATCACCATGGCCTCCTGGGCTCCGGTGTTGTCGGCGATCTTCAAGCGGGTAAAGTCCTGGATCATGGGTCGTCCTCCTTACAGCACCGGTGCCTTTCGCAGGATCTTGACAATCCGCCAACGCTTGAGCTTGGACAGCGGGCGGGTTTCCATGATCTGCACCAGGTCGCCCACCCGGGACTCGTTCTGCTCGTCGTGGGCGTAAAACTTCTTCCGGCGTTTCACATACTTCTTGTAGCGCGGGTGTTGCACCAGGGTTTCCACCACCACTACCCGGGTTTTGTCCATCTTATCGGACACCACGATGCCCACCCGCTGCTTGCGTTCTCCTCTATGCCCGCTCATGGCTTTCCTTTTCCCTGAGGATGGTCAGCACCCGGGCGATGTCCCGGCGCACCGCCTTGAACCTGTGGGGTTGCCCCAGGGCTCCCCGGGCGCGCTCCAGCCGGAGCTGGAACAGTTGTTCCTTGAGTTCGTTCAGGAGGTCGCGCAGTTCCTCCACCGTCATCTCCCTGAGTTCTCGCGCCTTCATACGCCACCCTCGCTGATGGACACAAACCGGGTTTTGATGGGCAACTTGTGGGCGGCCAGGCGGAAGGCCTCCCGGGCATCCTCCTCGCTGACCCCTGCCAGCTCAAAGAGGATGCGCCCGGGTCGGATCACGGCCACCCACTCCTCCACATTGCCCTTGCCTTTCCCCATCCGGGTTTCGGCAGGCTTCTTGGTGACAGGCTTGTCCGGGAAGATCCGGATCCAGAGCTTGCCGCCCTTCTTCAGGTGCCGGGTGATGGCGATCCGAGCCGCCTCAATCTGCCGTCCGTTGATGTAGCCGCGTCCGATGGCCTTGAGTCCGTACTCTCCGAAGGCGATGAAGTAGCCGGCCTGGGCCTTCCCCTTCATCCGGCCGCGCTGCATCTTGCGGTACTTGGTGCGCTTCGGCATCCACATGGCCTACTCCACCTCCTCCTCTTCGCGCTGCAGCACATCGCCCTTGTACACCCACACCTTCACGCCCACGGTGCCGGCCTTGGTGAAGGCGGTGGCCTCGGCGTAGTCAATGTCGGCCCGGAGGGTCTGCAGGGGCACCCGGCCCACGCGATACCACTCCTTCCGGGCGATCTCAGCGCCGCCCAGCCGACCCTTCACCTGCACGCGGATGCCCTTGGCCCCCATCTTCATGGCCAGCTCCACTGCCCGTTTCATGGCACGGCGGTGGGACACCCGCTGCTCCAGCCGGTACGCGATGTTCTTGGCGATCAGGGGGGCGTCAATCTCCGGAATCCGCACCTCGTTGATGTTCAGGTGGATGCTCTTGCGACCGGTCAGGTATTCCAGCTCCCTGCGGATGTTCTCGGCCTCGCGTCCCTTGCTGCCGATGACCACGCCAGGCCGGGAGGTGTAGATGTTCACGGTGAGCCGGTCCGCCGTCCGATCAATGGTCACCCGGGAAAGTCCTGCGTGCTTGAGTCGTTTTTCCAGGTAGTCCCGGATCTTCAGGTCCTCGTGCAGGTACTCGGCAATCCGCTTGCCCCGGGCGAACCATCGGGCTTCCCAGTCCTTGATGACGCCCAGTCGGAATCCGGTGGGATGAACTTTCTGTCCCATGAGTCCTCCTATTCGGCTTCGCTCACCTCAATGGTGATGTGGCTCATGCGTCTCCGGCGCATCACGGCCCGGCCCCGCCACGCAGGACGCCAGCGCTTGAGGATCGGACCCCGGTCCACCTTGGCCGTCCGCACGATCAACTCCTCGTCCGGACGGGCGTCGGCACCCGCCTTCTCCCGGTACGAGGCCACGGCTGCCTTCAGGGCCTTGATCACATGGGCCGCCAGACGCCGCTTGGCGTTGCCCTCCAGGATCCAGTAGGCCTCGCTCACCGACCGCCCCCGGATGAGGTCCATCAGGGGCTTCATCTTCTTCGGCGAGACCAGCACGAACCTGCGTACGCTTCTACCCACCATGATCAGCGCATCCTGGCTTTCTGGGCACCCTTCAGGCCCTTGTGACCCCGGAAAGTCCGGGTGGGCGCAAACTCACCCAGCTTGTGGCCCACCATGTCCTGCGTGATGTACACCGGGATGAACTTGCGGCCGTTGTGGACCTGGATCGTGTGCCCCACGAAGTCGGGCGTAATGGTGCTGCGGCGGGACCAGGTCTTGATGACCCGCTTCTCGCCGGTCTCGTTCATCTGCCGGATCCGCTTCAGGAGTTTCGGATCAACATACGGTCCCTTCTTCAGTGACCTACCCATGCTCACCTCCGCCGTCTCACGATGAACCGATCCGACGGCTTGTTCTTTTTCCGGGTTTTGCCCCCCTTGGCGGGCTTCCCCCAGGGGCTCACCGGAGGCCGACCTCCCTTGGACCGCCCCTCGCCACCGCCCAGGGGATGATCCACCGGGTTCATGGCCACGCCCCGCACCGTGGGACGGATTCCCAGCCAGCGGCTCCGGCCGGCCTTGCCCAGCACCACATTTTCGTGGTCCACATTGGACACACGGCCGATGGTGGCCATGCACTTCTGCAGGATCATCCGCACCTCGCCGGAGGGCAACTGCACATAGGCATACCGGCCCTCCTTGGAGAGGATCACCGCCGCCGTGCCGGCCGCCCGCACCAGCTGGCCGCCCCGGCCGGGATAGAGCTCAATGTTGTGGATCTCCATGCCCTCGGGGATCTCCGCCAGGGGCAGGTGGTTGCCCACCCGGAGTTCCGAACCCGGTCCGGACACCACCGTGTCCCCCACCTGCAAGCCGTCGGGGGCCAGGATGTATCGCTTTTCGCCGTCCACATAGTGCAACAGCGCGATGAAGGCCGTGCGATTGGGGTCGTACTCAATGGCCGCCACCTTCGCAGGTACGCCGAACTTCTCCCGTCGGAAGTCCACCACCCGGAGCCGCCGCTTGTGGCCGCCCCCCCGGTGCCGCACCGTGATCCGCCCGCGGTTGTTCCGGCCACCCGTGCGCTTCTTGGGCAAAAGCAAGGACTTCTCGGGCTTCTTCTTCGTGAGCACCGAATAGTCGGTGACCGTCATGAACCGGCGGGAGGGCGTATAGGGCACAAAGTGTTTCACGGGCATGGTTCTCACGCTCCTTCAAACAGCGGGATGCTCTCCCCTTCCTTCAAGAACACGATGGCCTTCTTGTAGGAACGGGTGCGCCCGGGGGCCCGGAACCGCCGTTTGGGTTTGCCCTTGACATTGATGACGTTGACCTTGCGAACCTTCACCTTGAAGAGGGTCTCCACTGCCTGCTTGATCTCGTGCTTGTTGGCATCCCGGGCCACTTCAAACACATAGGCGTTCGCCTGCTTCTGCAGGTGCACACTGCGCTCCGTGAAAAGGGGCCGGAGGATGACATCCCGGGGATCCCTCATTTCAACCGCTCCTTGAGTTGGTCAAGGGAGGCCTGATCCAGGACCACATACTCAGCGTTCAGCACATCGTAGGTGTTGGCGTCGCTGGCGGTCCGGGTGGCCACCCGGGGCAGATTCCGGGTGGACAGGTAGAGGTTGCGGTTCAACTGGCCGGAGATCAGCAGGGTCTTGTGCCCGGCAATGCCCAGGTTCTGGAGCAGAGTCACCGCACTCCTGGTCTTGGGGGCCGGGAACTCAAAGCCCTCAATGACCAGCACGCGGTTCTCCCGGGCCCGGTCGGAGAGGGCCATCTTCAGGGCCAGGCGCCGTACCCGCTTGGGCGGCTCGTACCCGTACTTCCGGGGCCGGGGCGGAAAGGCTTTGCCACCGCCCACGAAGATGGGCGCATATCGGTCGCCGTGGCGCGCCCGACCCAGCCCCTTCTGGGGCCAGATCTTGCGGCCCGAACCCTTCACCTCTCCCCGGGTCTTGGCCTTGTGGGTACCCAGCCGCCGGTTCAGCAGGTAGGCCCGCACCACCTCCCAGAGCACATGGCGCTTGGGGGTCACACCAAAGACGCTCTCCGGGAGTTCCACCTCTCCCACCGGCTGTCCTTCTCTGGAAAACAGGGGTGCCTTCACCATGATCACCTCGCCTTCACCATCAGGATCCGTCCGTTGGGTCCGGGAACGCTGCCCTTCACCACCAGCAGGTTCTTATCCGGGATCACCTTGAAAACCTGGAGATTCCGCACGGTCACGCGCCGCATGCCCATGTGTCCGGGCATCTTCTTGCCCTTATGGACCCGACCCGGGAAGGTGCTCTGGCCGATGGACCCAGGACGCCGGTGGAACTTGGAGCCGTGACTCATGGGCCCTCCACTGAAGCCCCAGCGCTTCATGGTGCCCTGGAAGCCCCGGCCCTTGGAATACCCGGTGACATCCACCCGTTTCACATCCTGGAAGAGGGCCACGGTGAGCACCTGGCCCGGCTGGTACGCCGAGGGATCGTCCACCCGGACCTCCCGGATCACCCGGGCCGGATAGGTCTCCCGTTCCTCCCCCAGCACCTTCCTCAACTCCCCCAGGAGCGGGCGGTTGAGTTTCCGTCGGGCCACCTCGCCGTAGCCCAGCCGGAGGGCGGCGTAGCCGTCGCGCTCGGGGGTGCGGACGCCAAGGACGGTGCAGGGGCCCACCTCCAGGACGGTCACCGGCGTCATGTTGCCCTTCTCGTCGGGCAACTGGGTCATCCCGATCTTGCGTCCCAAGAGGCCGATCATAGGACTTTGATCTCCACTTCCACGCCCGCAGGCAGTTCCAGCCGCAAGAGCTTGTCAATGGTCTCCTGGGGCGGGTTCACGATCTCCAGCAGTCGCTTGTGGATCTTGAGTTCAAACTGCTCCTGCGACTTCTTGTGCACATGGGGCGAACGGATCACAGAAAACAGCGTCCGTTTCGTGGGCAGCGGGATGGGGCCAGACACCTTTGCCCCGGTCCTCCTGGCGGTCAACGCAATCTTCTTGGCTGACCGGTCCAGGAGGTGGGGGTCAAAGGATTTCAACTTGATCCGGATTCTGGCCTCCAACTCAGTCCTCCACGTCGGTCACGACACCGGCGCCCACGGTACGGCCACCCTCACGGATGGCGAAACGCAGCTCCTTCTCAATGGCCACAGGGTAAATGAGTTCCACTTCCAGGTTCACATGGTCCCCCGGCATCACCATCTCCCGGTCGGGCGGGAGCTTGATGGTACCGGTGACATCCGTGGTCCGGAAGTAGAACTGCGGCCGGTATCCGTTGAAGAAGGGCGTGTGTCGACCCCCTTCCTCGGGCTTCAGCACATACACCTGGGCCTTGAACTTCTTGTGGGGCTTGATGCTTCCGGGGGCGGCCAACACCATGCCGCGTTCCACCTCTTCCTTCTTCACACCCCGCAAGAGGAGCCCCACATTGTCGCCCGGCAGCGCCTCGTCCAGGATCTTGCGGAACATCTCAATGGAGGTCACCACGGTCCGGATGGGCTTGTCCCGGAAGCCCACGATCTCCACCTCTTCGCCCGGCGTGAGTCGGCCCCGCTCCACGCGGCCGGTCACCACGGTGCCACGGCCGGTGATGGAGAACACATCCTCAATGGCCATCAGGAAGGGCTTGTCCACCTCCCGCTTGGGCTCGGGGATGTAGTTGTCCATGGCATCCAGGAGCTCCTGGATGGGCTTGTACCACTCGCAGTTCAGGTCGTCCCCGCAATCCAGGGCCTTGAGGGCGGACCCCTTGATCACGGGCACCTCGTCGCCCGGGAACTCGTACTCGTTCAGCAGGTCCCGCACCTCCATCTCTACGAGCTCCAGGAGCTCGGGATCGTCCATCATGTCCACCTTATTGATGAACACCACGATGGAGGGCACATTCACCTGGCGCGCCAGCAGCACGTGCTCGCGGGTCTGGGGCATCACCGAGTCCGGGGCGGCCACCACCAGGATGGCACCGTCCATCTGAGCGGCACCGGTGATCATGTTCTTCACA
>CAZXAO010000023.1:0-15201 GCA_964638465.1 uncultured bacterium
ATAGTGGGTGGCAAACAGGGTCTTGGCCCCCACCCGTTTGAGCAGGTATTCCACCACGGCCCAGGCGATGGCCAGTCCGTCAAAGGTGGAAGTGCCCCGGCCCACCTCGTCCAGGATCACCAGGCTCCTGGGGGTGGCGTTCCGCAGGATGTTGGCGGTCTCAATCATCTCGGCCATGAAGGTGGATACCCCCCGGGCCAGGTCGTCCGAGGCTCCGATCCGGGTAAAGATCCGGTCCACCAGGCCGATGTGGGCTTCGGTGGCCGGCACGAAGGTGCCCATCTGGGCCATCAGGGTGATGAGGGCCACCTGCCGCAGATAGGTGCTCTTGCCCGACATGTTGGGACCCGTGAGGATCAGGATCCGTTGCTGCTGGAGGTCCAGGTCGGCGTCGTTGGGCACGAAGGGCTCGTCAATCATCACCTCCACCATGGGATGACGACCCTCCCGGATCCGCAGGGTGCCATCGTCGGTCACCTCGGGCATCGCATAACGGCGCTTACGGGCCACCAGGGCCTGGGCCTGCAGGAAGTCCAGCTCGGCGACCACCGAGGCCACGGCCTTGAGTTCCGGGGCGTGATCCACCACGCGGCGACGGAGCCGGTCCCAGAGGTCCAGTTCCAGCCGGCGGGCCCGTTCTTCGGCCGACAGGATCCGGGCTTCCAGCTCCTTGAGCTCCGGTGTGTAAAACCGTTCGGTGTTGGTCAGGGTCTGTTTGCGGATGTAGTCCTCGGGCACCCGGTCCAGGTTGGCCTTGGTGACTTCAATGTAGTAGCCCAGCACATGGTTGTAGCCCACCTTGAGGGAGGCAATGCCCGTGCGTTCCCGTTCGCGCTGTTCCAGCGCCAGGATCCGGGTTTTGCCGTGATGGGCCAGGTCCCAGAGCTCCGCCAGTTCCCGGGAGACCCCGGGACGGATAAACCCCGGTTCCCGCAGGGTGGCCGGCGGGTTCTCCACCACGGTGTCCTGCAGGTACCGGGCCAGGTCTGAAAGGTCCGGTGTCCGGTCCAGGAGCGGCTGGAAGAGTTCGTGGTCTGAAAGGAGCCGGCGGATCTCCTCAACCCGTAGCAGGGAATCGGCCAGTTTCCGGGCCTCCCTGGGGCCCGCCTTGCGGGCGGAGAACCGGGAGAGCATCCGCTCCACATCACCGATGTCCCGGAGGAAGGTGCGCAGGGTGTCGTGGAGCTCCGGATTCTCCACGAAGGTGCGGATCCGGTGGAGCCGGGTCCGGATGGCCTGAAGGTCCAGGAGGGGAGCGATCAGGGCCTCCCGCAGGAAGCGGCCGCCCATGGGCGTCAGGGTTTCGTCCAATACCCTGAGCAGGGAAAGACCCCCCTCGTGGATGGGTTCCAGCACCTCCAGGTTCTTGAGGGTGGCGGTATCCAGGTACAGGGTGTTCTGGAGTCGCAGGGGTTTTAAATTGCGGAGATGCCGGAGCATCCCGGGTTTCTTGTCACGCAGGTATTCCAGGAGCGCCAGGGCTGCACCCAGGGCCCGGGGCAGGTGATCCACCTCAAAGGCCCGCAGGGAAGCCACCTGGAAATGCTCCATGAGTTCCCGCCGGGCGGTTTCGGCGTCAAAGTGCCACTCCTCCAGCGGGTACACGGCGGCCTCCAGGCGGTGGGGGAGTTCCGTGTCCCGGGGCAGGATGAGTTCCACCACCCCACGTTTTTCCAGTTCCTCCAGGGCCCGGTCGGGTGGGGCCTCAAACAGCAGGAAGTCGGCGGTGCTCAGGTCCAGGAGGGCCACGCCCCAGGTCCCCTCGGCCGGGTTGACCGCCGCCAGGAACTGGAAGTTCTTGTCCTCCAGAAGGGCGGGATCCAGGATGGTGCCCGGGGTGATGACCTCCACCACCTCGCGGTGCAGGAGCCCCCGCCCCTTCTGGGGTTCCTCTTCCATCTGCTCACAGATGGCCACCCGGTACCCGGCCTTGAGGAGCCGGGCGATGTAGCTCTCGGCGGCGCGCACGGGGACACCGGCCATGGGCACCCGCTGGTGCTTGCTCAGAGGCTTGGAGGTGAGGGTGATCCCCAGCACCCGGGCGGCCACCTCGGCGTCCTCAAAGAAGAGCTCGTAAAAGTCGCCCATCCGGAACAGCAGAAGCTCGTCCCGGTAGCGGCTCTTGATCTCCCGGTACTGCCGAAGAATCGGGGATTCGGCCATGGTCGGTTAATTATACTTGCCGGCATCACCGACGGGACCCGACAGCACCACGGGGTCGCCGACCCTCGGCGGGCGCAGGAAGGCCGGGATCGTCCCCGGGGTGATCTTCACAGCTCCGGGGACCTGCGGTGCAGCAGGGCGGCAAGCCCGGCCCCCCACAGGGGCACCCACAGCACGCTGTAGTTGGCCCGAAACCGGGGGTTCATGTTGATGCCGGCGGCCAGGACCAGGAGCAGGTAAACGCCCGCCGCCAGCACCACCCATCGGCGTTGTCCGGCGGTCCAGAGGCGATAGGCCCCCACGAGCCCCAGGAGGCCTCCAGCGAGTTCCAGGAGGTAGACCACCAAGAGGACAGCCAGGAACGCCGGTGGCTGGGCCGCCAGTTTGGCCCGGAGCGTCTCACGCCAGGAGCCAGCCTGGAGGAAGGCCCACGCCGGGGTGGCCAGGGCCGGGGGATGGAGCACCGCCGCATAGGCCCGGTAGCCCGGATGGAAAAGGAGTCGGAGGGCCACCAGACTGCGGTACCCCAGGAATCGAAGTCCGTCGGCTGGCCCCAGGGACTCCGTGGCCAGGCGCCAGGCCTGGGAGAGCCGATCCGGATCGTTCACCAGTTGCCAGAAGGTGTTCTCAGGCCACCCTGCCCGCCGCCGGAGGCGTTGCCAGTAGGCTTCCTGCCAGGACCCGTTAAAGGGTGCCCCCTGCTGGTGGCTCTCGTAGGCCGCCAGATCGTAGAACACCAGGTTGACCAGGACCACGGTACTCCACAGGGGACGGTGGCTCACCCGGAGGTTGCGGAGGAACCAGGGGGCCACCAGGGCCAGGAAGAGGATCAGGCCCAGCACCAGCGCCCGAAGGGTGTTCCGGTTCAGGGGCCAGAGGCGGACGAGGAGCCAGCCGGGGACCACGGGCACCAGGATCCAGGCGGCTGGCCGCACATAGAGCGCCAGGGCCAGCAGGGTAAAGACTCCGGGGATCCACCGGGGACGGGACCCCTCACTGCTCTGCCACAGGGCAGCGAAGAGGAGGGCGATCCCCACCTGGTACAGGGGGTCCGAGAGAATCCGCGGAAGGTACACGGCAGCCTCTGGCCAGAGGGCCAGGAACCAGGCGCCGTAGAGGGCCGGGCGGTGTCCCAGGGGCCGTCGGAGGGCCAGCAGGGTGAGCACCGGTACCCAGGCCCCCAGCAGGACCTGCACCAGCACCACCCAGCGGAGCCCGGGGCCAAAGAGGCCGAAAACCAGGGCCAGGAACAGGGGATACCCCGGTGTTCGGAAAACCTCCGGGGTGCCGGGTTCCGGAAAGTCCTGGGAAAAGCGGTGCTCGTGGAGCAGGTTCAGGGCCAGTTTCCGGTATGCATGGGAGTCGGGGTCCAGGGCCCGCTCGGGGTGCAGGAACACCGGGGCCGCCCAGAGCAATCGGATCACCAGGGCCACCAGGTACAGGCGGCAGACCACGCCCCAACGACCACGAAGCATCGGGGCTATTGTATGGCGGGGTTCAGTCGGTGGAGGAGTTCCCGACACGCTGGACCCACACCTGACAGGCGGCCTGATGGGCCACCCGATGCACGGCTCCGGGGACCCGGACCCAGAGATCCTGGCTCACGGGGTCCCGGCGAACCACTTCCACCGGCGTGTTGGGCCGCAGGCGGCGTGCCGCCAGGTACACCAGGAGGGACGGGTCCTCATCGGCCACCTGCACTACCCGGGCGGGCACACCGGGATCCAGCTGGCTCAGGGGGATCATCGGGGTTTCCGGCAGGGAGAGATCCGGGCCCGGGATGGGAGCGCCGTGGGGATCCCGATCCGGATGCCCCAGCACTTCGGCCATGCGCTGTTCTACCTCTTCTGAGATCACATGCTCCCAGCGCTCGGCCTCCTGGTGTACCCGGTGCCAGGGGAGGCCCAGCACCTCGTGGAGGTACCGCTCCACCAGGCGGTGGTGGCGGATCACCTCCAGGGCGATGCGACGGCCGGTCTCGGTGAGGACCGCACCCCGGTAGGGGGTATACTCCACGAGCCGCAACTGGGCGAGCCGCCGGAGGGTCTGGGTGACCGTGGCGGGTTTGACCCCGAAGTGGTGGGCCAGATCCCGGGTGGTGGCCCGGCCCCGGTGCCGGCTGATCTGGAAGATGGCCTTCAGGTAGTCCTCCAGCACCGGGCTCAGCCGGGGACTCATCCCGCACCTCCTACCAGTCGCCACACCGTCGCCACCAGAAAGGTGGTGAGGAACGCTACGGCCAGGGGCAGGAAGGTGCCCACGGCGGCCCATTTCTTGCTGCCGGTTTCCTTCCAGATGGTGAGGATGGTGGTGGAGCAGGGGTTGTGCAGCACGGCGAAGAGCATCAGGGCGACCGCGGTGAGCAGGGTCCAGCCCTGCTGATCCACCAGCAGGTGCCGCACGGCCTCCAGACTCTGGAGTTCCACCATGGTGCGGGCGCCCGTGTAGCCCATGATCAGGGTGGGGACCACGATCTCGTTGGCCGGCAGGGCTACGATGTAGGCCAGGAGGATCATGCCGTCCAGGCCCAGCAGGTGGCCCAGGGGCTGGAGCCAGCCGGCGAGGATCTGCACCAGGCTCCGGGAACCCATGTGGACATTGGCCAGGATCCAGATGAGGCCGCCGGCCGGAGCCGCCATGTACACGGCCCGCCATAGGATTTTGACCGTCCGGTCAATGAGGGAGGTGTAGAGGATCCGGAGCACCTGGGGCCGGCGGTAGGGCGGCAGTTCCAGGGTGAAGGCGCTGGGTTCGCCCCGCAGCAGGGTCCGGGAGAGGAACCAGGAGATCAGGAAGGTGAAGAACACACCCACGAGCACGGCGCCCAGCACGGCCCCTGTGGCGGCCAGACTGCGGTATTCGGGGGGCACCACGGCGGCGAAGAAGAGGCTCCCCAGCAGGATCAGCAAAGGCCAGCGGCCATTGCAGGGGACGAAGTTGTTGGTGAGGATGGCGATCAGGCGTTCCCGGGGGGACTCAATGATGCGGGTGGCCACCACGCCGGCGGCGTTGCACCCGAAGCCCATGGCCATGGTCAAGGCCTGTTTGCCGTGGGCCCCGGCCTTTTTAAAGAGCCAGTCCATGTTGAAGGCCACCCGGGGCAGGTACCCCAGGTCCTCCAGCAGGGTGAACAGCGGGAAGAAGATGGCCATCGGGGGCAGCATCACGCTCACCACCCAGGCCAGGCCCCGGTACACCCCGTGCCACAGGAAATCGGTGAGCAGACCGGGGAGGCCAAGGCGGGTAAAGAGCTGGCTCCCCAGGTTCTCCAGGCCAAACAGCAGCCAGGCCAGGAACTCCGAGGGATAATTGGCGCCCACGATGGTGATCCAGAAGACCAGGGCCAGGCCCAGGACCATCAGGGGCAGGCCCCACAGGGGATGAGTCACGATGCGGTCAATGCGTTCCTCCCAGGCCAGGGGGTCGCCCTCCAGGTGGACCACTCTATGGGTAATGCGTTCGGCCTCCCTGTAGATGGCCTCCACCAGCCGATCCCGGAAGTCCTCGGGCAGGTTCCGGCGGAGTTCGTCGGCGGTGGCCAGGATCCTCTCGGGGGTCATGGGTGGACCTCCTGGGGGATCAGCTCGGCCAGGCGACCGGATTCCACGGCCCGGCGGATGCTCGGGTCACCGTCCAGGAGGCGCAGGGCGATCCAGCGGGCCTGGGGCAGACCGGGATAGGTCTCCAGGAGCAGGGCCACCAGGGTGTCCACAGCGGTCTCCAGATCGGGATCCAGCGGGATCCGGCGGGGTCGGGTGGGGATCCGGCCCTCAATGACCCCCTGTACGGTTTCCAGGAGCCGTCGGAGGCCGCGGCCCGTGCGGGCCACGGTGGGCACCACCGGCACGCCCAGTTCCCGGCTCAGGCCCCGGACATTCACCCGGATCCCGCGGCGGCGGGCCTCGTCCATCAGGTTCAGGGCCACCACCACCCGCGGGGTGATCTCCAGGATCTGGAGCGTCAGGTTGAGGTTGCGTTCCAGGGCGGTGGCGTCCAGGACCACGATGACCGCGTCGGGCTGGCCGAAGAGCAGGAAGTCCCGGGCGATCTCTTCCTCGGCCGACAGGGTGAGCAGGGAATAGGTGCCCGGCAGGTCCACCACTTTGAAACGCTTGCCGGCGAAGACGAAGTGACCCTCGGCCCGGGTCACGGTTTTGCCCGGCCAGTTGCCCACATGCTGGCGGAGGCCGGTGAGGGCGTTGAACAGCGTACTCTTGCCCGTGTTCGGGTTGCCAGCCAGGGCCAATAGGTAGTCCCAGGACCCCTTGCCCAGGAGGTCCTCCCGGGTGTACAGGGGGCAGGTTTCACACGCTGGGCCGGGATTCGGAAGGGGGAATCGTCGCATGGTCATCCTCCGGGGAAACGAAGATCTCCCGGGCCTGTTCGCGGCGGAGAGCGATGAGGCTACCGCGGACCCAGAAAGCCGTGGGGTCGCCGCGACCGAAGGCGCTCTTGAGTACAGGCTTCACGCGGGCGCCCGGCGTAAACCCCAGGTCCAGGAGCCGACGTCGGAGCAGGCCGCGGATCCGGGGCGACAGATGCACCACCCGGGCCCAGGTGCCGGGCTCCAGGTCGGCCAGCCGGTGCCAGGCCGGGGCCCGGGGTGGGGCCGCCGGGAGCACCTGTACCCCGATGTTGTTCGCCAGGATGGGGGCCAGCCAGAGGTCCCGCCCGTTGATCCGTACCCGCAGGCCGGTGGGACGGTTCTCCAGGACCTGGAGCACGGTGCGGGGGGTGATGCCCTCGGCCACGATCTGGGCAAAGATGTCCGTGGGCTCGTCCTCCACATGCACCACCCGCACCCATTGGCCATCGGCCACATCCGTCAGCGGCTGGCCAGTGCCCAGGGTCAGCAGGTTGCCCGCCTCGTCGGGAATGGGATCACCGTGGGGGTCGCGCCGGGGATGCCCCAGCCGGTCGGCCAGGTCCCGGAGTTCCTCGGGGCTGAGCCGGTGTTCCTGTTTTTCGGCCAGCCGGTGCAGGTCCTGCTCGGGCAGGTCCGTGGTGTAGGCCAGGTAGACCTCCCACAGGCGGTGCGCGCGGACCACCCGGGTGGCCTGCTGCCGGCCCCGAGGGGTGAGGAACACCCGGTTGCCCTGCAGCCGAACCAGTTCTTCGCGGCACAGGTGGTCCACCAGACGGGCGACATCGGGCAGGGGCAGTTTCAGGTAGCCCGCCAGGGCCTCCAGGGGCACGCCCTGCAGGCCCTGGGGGTCGTGGGTGATGAGGTACTTGAGGGTGTCCTCACGGGTTTCCCGGCGTTGCAGGCGGATCCATACCCGTCCGCGGACGAGCCACCAGCCCGTGATCACCCCCAGCGTTGTGGTCAGCAGTGCCCATGCCCACATTTTAGGCTCTCCTAAAACCTGTTGACGGGAAAGTGTACAGCCTGGATCCCGCCAGGGTAAGACCCGGTTCTGGCAGGCACGGGCCTTTGCCCCTCTTTTCGGGGTCCCCACGGGATTTTCTCCGAAAATCACCTGGGGTGGTCTCCGGGTCCCCAATGCGGTTTTCTTTGAAAACCGCATTGGGGGTGGTCATCGCCCCTAAAGGGGCTCCTACAGAGGGGTTTGTTCGGTTTTGTAGGAGCGGCTTCAGCCGCGATTTTTCTCTCCAAAGGGGGAGCAAAGCGGTGCGAGCGCACCGCACTCCAAAGCCGTTTGCCCTTCAGCGTGGCTGGACGGTGTTCCCTCTTCCTACCTCGGGGTGGTTTTCGGGGTCCCCACGGGATTTTCGGAGAAAATCCCCCCGTAAGGAGAGGTCCGGATCCGGCCCCTCACAGCAGGTGTCGGGCCAGTTGATGAAATCTGCGGGCCCGTTCCAGGGCCTGGAGGCCACCCCGCAGGTTCACGGCACGAAAACCCAGATTCCGCAGTTTGACGGTCACCCGGTAGCTCTGCTGGCCGCTGTTGCAGTACACCAGGATCGTGTGGCTCCGTTTCCAGGGCCGGAGAGGCTTTGCCGCCCGCCGGGGATCTTCGTCAAAGGTCGTGGCGGGCAGATTCAGGGCGCCCTCCAGGTGATGGGCCTCGTACTCTTCCCGGGGCCGGACATCCACCAGGATCCGGGGTTCGGGCGCCGAGCCGGTGAGGAGGTCCTCGGGGTCCAGTTCCAGGGGTAGAGCCTGTGGTCGTCGGTCCTGGAGCAGGGCCACGCGGCGGCACCGGCTACAGAGCCCGTCCGGGGAGGAGGTGGGCTCCCCACACTGGACGCAGGGCCGGACCTCAGGCCGGGTAGTGTCGGCCTCCGGTTCGGGCAGCAGGGGCACGAACTTCTTCAGAAAGACCGCCAGGAGCTGATGCTTGACATTGGGGTTCTGTTTTTCCAGGGTGTCCAGGAGATCCTTATACCGGTGCACGGAACTGCCGTAGCCGTGGGGACAGCTGCAGTCCTGTACGGGCAACTGGTTCAGAAGCACATAGTAGAGGTCCTCCACCTCGGGGGTGTGGATCAGGGGTTTCACCTTCCGGGCCTGGCCCGGGAGCAGTGGGGGCAGCACGGGCTTGAGTCGGCGGATGCTCTCAAAGTCGCCAGCGAAGAAGGCCGAGAGCATGGTTCCCACGGTGTCGTCCAGGTTGTGGCCGGTGGCCACCACCGTGGCCCCCTGTTCCCGGGCGAGTTTGGAGAAGAGCTGGCGTTTGATGGCCCCGCACACGGAGCACATCTTGTGGCGATACCGGGTGGCCAGGAAGTCGTCGATCCGGTAGCCTTCGTCCCGGGGCAGGGAGTGGACCACCAGGGGCACGGCCAGGTCGCGGGCCAGTTGTTGCACCTTGGCCTCCAGGTGGTCCGAGTAGTAGGCGATGCCCAGGTTCAGGTGGAGGGCCACCAGGTCCTGGTCCGGGAAGGCCAGCCGCAGGGCGTGCAGCAGGGCCACGCTGTCCTTACCGCCGGAGACGGCCACGGCTTCCTGGTCCCGGGGCCCGAACATGCGGTATCGTTCCACGGTGCGCCGGACCCGTCGTACGAAGAAATCCCGGAAGCAGGTGGTGCACAGCCGTTTCCGGGCGTAGGGCAGGGAGACCCGGGCCTCCGCCTGGCGACACTCCGAGCAGGGGACGCCCAGAGGGTCCAGGCGCACCGTAATCCGGGGTGCTCCACACTTGGCGTACTGCACGGTTCAGCGGATAGGATCAGTCCTTACGGGCGGCCAGTTCCCGGTCCAGCATCAGGAGGGCCGGGGGATGGTCCTGCACCCGCTCCAGCTTTTTCAGCACGGCGTCGGCCGTGGCTTCTTCCTCCACCTGTTCTTCCACGAACCACTGGAGGAAGACCTCGGTGGCGTAGTCCTCCAGGGAACGGGCCAGGTGCACGAGCCGATGGATCCGCTGGGTCACCGAGCGTTCGTGTTCCAGGGTGTGGCGGAAGGCCTCCAGGGGCGAGGCCCACTCGGCCGGAGGTGCCGGTACCTCTTTCAGAAGAACCCGGCCGAGGCGTTCGTGGACATAGTCAAAGATCTTCAGGGCGTGTCCCAGTTCTTCCCGGGCCTGGAGCCGCATCCAGTGGGCAAAGCCCGGCAGGTTCTGGGCTTCAAAGTAGGCGGCCATGGCGAGGTACAAATAGGCCGAGGCCAGTTCTGCCTGGATCTGCTCGTTCAGCGCCTCCTGCATCTTCGGATCCAGCATGGTGATGCCTCCTTTCGGGTTCGGTTCACTGTTTCGGTCAAAAGGGCTATATTAACCTTAGGGCCAGACGAAGCCCGGTGCAAGGGGCCCGGGAGAGGGGGCAAATCACGGGCCAGAGGTGGGGTGTGGCCCCATCGGTTGACCCCCGAAGAACAGGGCGTATAATTTGCGGCCCCCAAAAGGAGTGATGGACGATGGCAGCGCGATGTGATCTCTGTGGCAAGGGTGTACAGTTTGGAAACCGGGTGAGCCATTCGCACCACCTCACCCGCAGGAAGTGGAAACCTAATCTGCATGTGGTTCGGGTGCGGATGGCCGATGGATCCGTCAAGCGCATGAAACTCTGTACCAAATGCATGAGAAAGGTACAGAAAGCCGTTTAACCGGTTTCTCATGGCCCGGAAGGGCGGGCGCCTCCTTCTTTCCCTCCTCGCACTGCTCCTGATCCTTTTCCTGCTCTACCTGGGAGGGGTGGGATGGGGTCTCCCCTGGTGGCTGAGACATCGCCTGGGCCCGGGCTGGCAACTGGCGGGCTACCGCTTTCTTCCCCCAGGGACCCTGAGCATCCACCGGCTGGTGGCCCCGGACTCCTCCTGGGTACTTCAGGATCTCCAGGTGCGCTTTTCCCCCCTGGATCTGGCGCTCCGTCGGGTTCAGTACCTCCGGATCCGGAAACTGGAACTCCGGACCCGACCCCGCAGGACCGGAAGGACCGGCCCCACTCGGACGCTTCAGATCCCTGCGATGCCCGTGCTCCTGCACCGGGTTCAACTGGATACCCTGGTGATCCGCCACGATCCATGGCACCTGCAGGTGGGACAGCTGGCCATGGAGGCCCAGGGAACCCCCCAGCGGTTCGCCTATCACCTGCAGTTGCCCCATCTGGAACTCTGGCGATCGGGCCGGCTCCTGGCCCGGCAGCGGGTGGACCTGGAAGGGGTGTACGACCACGGTGACCTGCTCTCCCATCGCCTGGAAATCGCCGGAGCCCCCGCCCGGGGGCTCCTGTACTTCTCCCTGAAGGACCAACAACTGGATGTTCAGGGGGACTCGCTGGTGTGGGCCCCCCTGGCCGGTCTGCGGAACTTCCTGGGACAGGTCCATCTCCAGGGGCCCGGGGGGACCGTGCAGGTGGCCCGGCTCCACTGGGGAAACCTGCAGGGAGGCCCCGTGAGGCTGGCCTTCCTGTGGGATCCCCCCAGGCTGCAAATCCTCCGGCTGGAAGCCGCGGTGCAACTCCTCCAGGTGGAGGCCACCGGCTGGTGGACCCCTGCCGAACAACGGTATGACCTCCAGGTAAAGGCCGGAGGCGTGTGGCACGACCTCCAGGTGCAGGGCCTTCGGGTCCGGGTCCAGGGCCAGCGACGCGGGGGAAAAATCCGATGGCAGGCCCCCCTTCTGCAATGGCAGCAGCGGCGGTTCCAGGGGGTGGCCGGCGAGGCCACCTGGCACTCCGACGGCACCTGGCACCTCCGCACCCTGAGCCTGCAGACCCCGCCCGCAGCGGCCCGGGGGTGGGGCACCCGCGATACCCTCCACCTGGAACTGGAACTCCAGCAGGTGGCCCTGCGCCAGTGGGACCCTGGCTGGCCCCCGGGCACCCTGTCCCTGGCCCTTCGGATCCACGGCTCCTATCGGAACCCCCGATGGCAGGGGACCGGCGAGATGCAGGGATGGCGATTCGGCCGTCAGGTTCGTCTTTCCTTCCCCCTGGAGGTTCAGGGGAATTTGCAAGACACCCGGATTCGGGTCCCCCATGTAGAGGGGACCGTGGGACACCAGCCCGTGCGGTGGGGGCAGGCGGCCCTGCAGGTTACCCCGGAGGGCGGAACCTTCACCGGGGCGTTGGCCCTTCTGGACTCCACAGAGTTCCAGGCCTCAGGGGAGTGGTCCCGGGTGGCCGGTCTCACGGTGGTCCTGGACTCCCTGGTCTACCGGGTTCCCCGGTACCGGACCGGCCTGGTGTTCTGGGCCAACCTGCAGCAGGACGCCCGGGAGCGAGACCTCTTTCTGTGGGGCTACGATCTCAAGGGCGGGGAGTTCCTGGTGACCGGGACCCAGCAGGACACCCTGTTTACCCTGGAGGCAAGCCTGGCCCGTCTGGCCCTGGCGTCCCTGCCCTGGCCTGCGCCCACCAACGGCCGGGCCTTTGTCCACCTTACGGCCCGGGGTAGCCTGCGGGCCCCGGATCTGAGGGTCCACGCCCGATGGGTGGGCGATACCCTGCTGGGCCTTCCTGCGGACTCGGCCGAGGCCCGGCTCTCGATACAACGCCGACTGGTTTCCCTGCCCTGGTTCCGGATCAAATCCGGAGAACGGGAACTCCGGGCCTCGGGGGAAGCCCTGATGCCCCCGGGCTTCTGGGCCCGACGGGACTTCCACCCCTTGCAGGATTCCCTGACGCTCTACCTGTGGCAATGGCCCCTCACGCCCCTGCTAAAGGGACCTGTGGCAGGGCTGTACTTCAGTCAGTTGTACGCGTCCGGAGAGGTCCAGACCACCGGGACCCTCCAGAACCCCCGATTCCGGGGCAACCTGAGCCTGGAGAGTCCGTCGGGAGTGCTCATCGCCTCCTCCACCGAACTCCATGACCTCCGTGCCGAACTGCGGCTGGAAAGGGACCGGATCCAGGTGGTGCACTTTGAAGGTCGTCCGGCCGAAGGGAGGGTCACCGGCTCGGGGGTCGCCGGGCTCCGGGGATGGAATCTGGATACCGTGGCCCTCCGGTTGCACCTGCAGCACTTCCCACTGCAACCCCAACCGGATGTGGAGGTCCGGGTGACCGGTCCCCTGACCGTCCAGGGGGTGTTCCCCCGGCTGCATGTGGACGGCAACCTCACCCTGGACCGGGGATACATCACCACGCCCTTTGGGGCGCATGCTGGCCCCACCTCCCCTGCCCCGGCCCCCTCGCCCGTCACCTTCCGGATCCGGCTCCGGGCTCCGGGGCATCTCTTCTTCATCAACGATGTCTTGCAGGCTGAACTCCAGGCCGACCTTACCATGGAGAAGGATCAGCCCGTGGGCCGGTACCTCTCCGGGGAACTCCGGGTGCTCCAGGGAACCCTGACCTATCTGGACCGCACCTTCCGTGTGGAAGAAGGTCGCCTGGTGTTCGCCCACGACCCCGACTTCAATCCCGAGCTGGACCTGCGGGCGGTGACCACGGTGCAGGAGACCCTCCTCATCCGGCTCCAGGCCACGGGCACCCTGCGGGAACCCCAGGTGCAGCTGGTGTCCGATCCGGCGTTGCCCCTGGAGGACCTGGTATCGCTCCTCTCCTTTGGCTTCACCCTGGGACAGCTGGCACCCAGCGCCGCCACCCTGGCGTACCTGCGGAGCCGTACCGTGAACCTGGCCGAGGCGCTGGTTTCCCGGGAACTCAAACGGCGGCTCCGGCTGTCCGAACTGGAAATTGAGACCGGCCTTGCCGGCCGGTCCCCCCACTTCACCGTGGGATTCTACCTCTCGCCCCGGGTGCATATCCGCTATACCCACGACATCCAGAGCCCCTCCAAGGATGTGTTCACCCTGAACTACCTCCTGGCCCGACGGCTCTGGCTCTATGTGGACCGGGATCGGGATAGCCGACTGGGCGTGGGCCTGAACTGGCGGTACCGGTTCTGAAGAGAAGGAGGGCGGCTCAAGGCTGCCAGAGCAGATGCACTGCGTCCCGTCCCAGCACCACCGTGGCCTCTGCCGGGTTTCCGGGATCGGGATCAAAGGCCACCACCGGGATCTTCAGGACCTGTTGAAGCTGGTCCCCCAGAAGCCGATCGGGATACCGGTGGTCCAGGATCACAGAGGTCTCCAGGGTGTCCTCGGGAAAGGTGAGGAGGCGGACGGTGTAGCCCACCCTGCGCAGGGACTGCTCCACCCGGGCCCCCAACCGGGGAATGCCGGAGGCATTGAGGACCACCACCCGGTGGGTTTCCTGGAGAGGGCCCCCGGGGCCCGGAGGGGGAGCGGGAAAGAAGACCCGGTACAGCCAGAGTCCCAGGAAGGCGAGCACCAGAAAAACAAAGAGGCCCACGCCCACCTGGGTCCAGCGGCTCATTTTTAGAACTCCACGGGCTCGTCGGCCGGGGTGCCGGCCTGTTCCATCACCTCACGAGCCACCAGGATGGGGCAGCCCACCCGCAGAGCCAGGGCCATGTAATCCGAGGGTCGGGCGTCCACCGAGAACAGGGTGTCCTCCCGACGGATCAGGATCCGGGCGTAAAAGGTATTGTGATGGAGCCGATGGATGATGATGCGTTCCACCTGTCCCCCCAGGGTCTCAATGACGGTTTTCAGGAGATCGTGGGTCAGGGGCCGTTCCACATGAAGCCCCTGCAGGGCGATGAGAATGGCCTGGGCCTCGGCATGGCCGATGACGATGGGCAGGATCCGGTTCCCCTCCTTTTCCCGGAGGAGCACCACCGGGGTCTGGGTGGCCTCCTCCAGGATCACCCGCAGGACTTCCACTTCCACCACGGCCATGCCTAAATGTTAAACCCGCCGGCGTATAATCCTGGTGCTATGAACCTGGGTTTTCAGGAAGTTCTCGTGATCCTCCTGGTGGTGCTGGTGCTCTTTGGGCCCCGACAGCTGCCCCGGCTGGCCCGGGCCCTGGGCGAAGCCGTCAGGGAGTTCCAGCGGGCCCGCCGGGAACTGGAGGACGCTTTGAAGGACCAGGAGCAGGAGCCCCCTCATGACCCTGGAGCATGAGACCTGGTTGCGGGAGCGCTTCCGCATCATCGGTGTGGTGCACCTGGCTCCGCTGCCCGGGAGTGCCCGTTTCGCCGGGTCGCTGAAGGCTGTGGAAACCCGGGCCCTGGAAGATGCCCGGCACCTGGTGGAAGGTGGGGTGGATGCGCTGATCGTGGAGAACTTCGGTGATGCCCCCTTTCCCCGGCACCGGGTGCCCCCGGAGACCCTGGCAGCCTTTACCCGGATCGTCTGGCAGCTCCGGCAGACCTTTCCGGAGGTGCCCCTGGGCATCAACCTGCTTCGGAACGCTGCCGAGCAGGCGGTGGCCGTGGCGGTGGCCGTGGAGGCCCAGTTCGTGCGGATCAATGTGCCGGTAGGGGTGTTCGTAGGACCCTCCGGCTGGCTGGTGGGCCAGGCCCGTCGGGCCGCCGCCCTGCGGGCCCGACTCCGGGCTCCTTCCCTGGGTTTTTACGAGGATGTGCTGGTCAAGCACGCCTGGCCCGTCGGGGGCCCGGCCACGCCCGAGGCCTGGATCCAGGAGACCGAGGAACGGGGCCTGGCCGACGCCCTGATCCTCACCGGAACCCGGACCGGCGAGCCGGTGGATCGGGATCACCTGGAACGGGCTCTCCGTACCGCCCGACGGCCCCTACTGGTGGGCAGTGGGGTCACGCCGGAGCTCCTGCCCTGGCTGGTGGGGCGGGTGCAGGGAGCCATCGTG